>JAAYIZ010000157.1 GCA_012523215.1 Thermovirga sp. | reverse complement strand
ATTTTCCACGAGGGCGGATTCCGCGTGGAGACCTTCGAAGACCATTCGTGCCTTCTCCGGGAATGCGCCGCAAAGCTGGTGTGGGCGGGTGTCATGGAGGGGCGGGAGGTACGTTGCAGCACCAGGGGCTATGGTCTCTGGCTTGCAAAAAACAGGAACAAGTTCCTTTAAAGCGGGTGAAAGACGATGGGAGACCTGGAGAGAGCGGTAATGGGATGGGCCCAGGAAGGGTTTTGCTGTTCCCAGATCATGACCCTGGCGGGAACGGCATTGACCGGAAGGGATAACCGGGATTTGACGGCTGCCATGAGTGGCCTCTGCCGGGGCGTTTATTCCGGTCTCGGCACATGCGGAGCCCTGACCGGGGCCTGTTGTCTTTTAGGTTTCTATGTTGGTAAAGGGACCCAAGGTGAGGAAAAGGACCCTGGCCTCGTCACGATGATCGAGGAACTTTATTGCTGGTTTCGGGAGAACTGGAGCGGGGCAGGGGGAGGCATCTCCTGCAGGGAGATCTTGGGAGACGATCTCGATGCTGGCATGCAACAGTGCTTTCCCCTCGTTCTCGAAACGCTGGTCAAGACCATCAGGCTTCTTGAGGAACATGGTGTCGATGTGAGGGAAGGATGTCCACCCTGATGGCTACCCTGAGGAAAACCCACAGCGTCTGCCCTATATGCCTGGAGCAGGTATCGGCAACCCTTGAACGCCGGGGGAGCTCTGTTTATCTCGTCAAAAAGTGCCCTGATCACGGAGAATTCACATGCCTGGTGTGGGAAGGGGAACCCGCCCTGGAGGACTGGACCTCTTCACGCTTTCCTCTTTCGGGTCCTGAGGATGCACCTCCAAGGGACTGTCCGGGAGGTTGCGGTCTCTGCCCGGATCACAGGCAGAAAAGCTGTGCCGTCCTGATCGAGGTCACCGAGCGATGCCAGTTGAAATGCCCGGTCTGCTTCGCCGACGCAGGGAGTCCCGTTGAACCCGATTTCAAGTTTATTTGCGGTCTTCTGAAGAAGGCAAGCGAAAAAGCTCCCCGATCCATTCTGCAGGTATCCGGAGGAGAGCCCACTTTGAGAGAGGACCTTCCCGGACTGCTCCGTCTCGCCTCAGGCCTGGATTTCACCGGGATCCAGCTCAACACCAACGGGCTGCGAATTGCCGAGGAGCCGGGCTATGCGGAAAAACTGAAAGAGGCGGGTCTTGGATGGGTTTTTCTGCAGTTTGACGGCCTGCGCGAATCTACTCACCTGTCACTAAGGGGAAGACCCCTCCGGGCGGTGAAGGAAGAAGCGGTCCGTTCTTGCGGAAAGGCCGGGTTAGGTGTTGTCCTGGTGCCAACTCTTGCCGGGGGTGTCAACGATGGGGAGATGGGAGATATAGTCCGCTTCGGTCTCGAACGGTTTCCCGTCGTCAGAGGGGTTCACTTTCAGCCCATGAGCTATTTCGGACGATATCCGGAACCGCCGGAAGACAGAAAACGCCTTACCCTTCCGAGACTAATGAGAAACCTGGAGGAGCAGACCAGGGGGATGATCCAGGTCTCCCATTTCAAGCCCTCCCGCTGCGAGCACGAGAGGTGCTCCTTTCGGGCGGTATACCTGGTAGAGGATAAGGACAGGATTATTCCTATTGCCAATGAGTCCTGCCGCTGCGACAGGACCCCCGATGAAGGCTTCCGGAGCTCCATCGAGAGTGTCCGCCGCCGGTGGGGAGCGGATATCACTGGGGAAGATCCGAAGGAACAACCGGGGATGGGAATAGAGGAGGTCTTCGAGAGATTCATCCGGCTCCATCGCAGGGGGAGCTTCAGCGTCAGCGCCATGGCCTTCCAGGACGCGGAAAATCTGGACCTTGAAAGGCTGCGGTTCTGCTGTATCCACGTGGCTGCCCCGGACGGTGACCTGGTCCCTTTTTGTGCATGGAATCTGACGTCCAGGGACGGCAAATCCCTGCATCGCCGCCGATGAGCCTATCGATCTCTCCTCTTGACTCATGGGTTGCGGACCTCCTTGCGAGAGAGTATCCCCACCGGGGATACGAGATATCCGCGGACAGGATCAGGAGCAGGAAGCAAATCGAGACTGCCCAGGCGGCTCTTATCAGCAAGTTGCTTTCTCACGCTGTCTCCCATTCGCCTTTTTATAAAAAGAGGTTTGAAAGGTTTGAAAAAGCCCCTTTCACCGAGCTCCCCTTTACGCTCCCCTCGGACTTGACGGCCTCGGAGTCCCGGTTCATTACGGTCTCCCAATCGGAGATTAGGCGGATTGTAACGATCGGCACATCGGGGACAGTGGCAGCCAAAAGGCTGTTTTTCACCGACGAGGATCTGAAAGCCACAGAGGATTTTTTCCTGTACGGGATGTCCACCTTCACACTGCCGGGGAGCGTTGTCGCCGTTTTCATGGAGGGACCCGCTCCCGACAGCATTGGATGGACTCTCCGATCGGCGTTGGGGCGCCTGGGCTGTGGAACTCTTGTCTTTGGACTGATCCACGACCCCCGGGTTGCGGCAGCGTGGATCGATGAACACCAACCGGCTGTGATCGTCGGGCTTCCGGGACAGTTGGTCCTCGTGGCTGGGAGGACCCTGCATAGTCCCGAGTTTGTCTTGCTCAGCGCGGACATGGCTACGCCCTCCATCAGGGAAAGGATAGAGGAAAGATGGAAGTGCGCATCCTTCAATCACTACGGTCTCACTGAATCCGGCTGGGGGTGCGCCGTTGAATGCTTGGCCAGGCAGGGATGTCATGTAAGGGAGTTCGATATTCTGGTGGAAATTATCGACTCCGGGGGGAGATCTCTCCCTGAAGGGGAGTGGGGTGAAATTGTAATCACCATGCTCCGGCGGCTTTCATTCCCGTTGATACGCTACCGTACCGGGGACGAAGGCAGGATCCTTCCCGGCCCATGTCCTTGCGGGTCACCGCTGAAACGGGTTGAGATCCTGGGACGTCTTCCCCGTAAAGGGGCACAAGGCGCCCCGCTCAGGTTTTACGATGTGGCGGACTCTCTTTGGCGAATGCCCTGGGTGGAGGATTTCCAGGCATCCCTTCGTTACGGTGAAGGAGATGTTCCGGAGGCGCTCAATGTGACGCTGGCTGTGACCGAACCCTATGAGGATACTCCGGACAGGACAGCAAGGCGGCTCAGGATGGTGCCAGGGGTTCCGGAGGAGGTAAATGTCTTGGTGGAAGCCGGGGATTCGTTACCCCATCGAAAACCTAAAAGGGACTGGGAAAATTGACCCCGCGGTCATCAATACCGGGTCTTAAGCAGGTGCTGAAGGTTTTCGCCTGAAGTGTTTTCGATGGTCCTTCCTATTTCGAAGGCCCTCTGGAGCCTCCTTCGGGCTGGCTCGAGGGCGGCGGGATCGGCCGCGAATTTTTTCTCCATTTCCTCCCGTTTTTGCTCCAGGCCCACCACCCTGTCACCGGAAACGACCTTGTCGGCAAGGTAGAGTAGTGACCTTCCGGAGAGAAGCGGTTCTCCTTCCGGGAGATCCATGTGATACCTTACCAGGTCAGCCGTTTCGGGAAATTCCCAAAATTCCAGCGTCCTTGCCGCCGCTTCGGCGTGATCCCGCCCGGTTCTGGCCATATCGTGGAGAAGCGCCGCCGCTTCCAGGTTTTCGGGGTCGACGGGGGAGGCGTCCTTCAAAACCTGGATGAGTCCAGTGGCAACCTCCGCCACAATGCGACAGTGTTCGCGGACCTCCCGGGGGGTCGATAGGATCTCCCACAAGGCAAGGCATTCCTTTTCGGTGGGGAT
>JAAYIZ010000156.1 GCA_012523215.1 Thermovirga sp. | reverse complement strand
TGGGCTCGTCCGATGCCGAGGGAGCCGAGATATACGCAGAAACGGTGACCAATGGCGATCCCACCTTCGCAGGTCCACTGGCAGGAGTCCCGTTGGGGCTCGCGGTATACCACGTTTTCGAACAGGATATCAGGGACGAGGCGGATCCTTCGGCCTGGGCCGATCAGATCGGGATGATGGAGATGGTCCTCGAAACGGAGAGCCTCGCCAACGCCGTCAAGGGAGTTCGCGAACAGTACGGAAAGTACACCCTTTAGAGGGTAGCCCCGAAGAAAGGGGGGAAATGTTTATATGACGTATAAGGTAGTCCATTACCTCAACCAGTTCTTTGCAGGTATAGGCGGCGAGGAGATGGCCGGGCATAGGCCGGAATCCAGGAGTGGGTTTGTAGGCCCAGGTCAGGCTTTAAATGCGATCCTGGTCCCAGACGCAGAAATAGTGGGAACCGTGATCTGTGGGGACACCTACTTCGCCGACAACTTGGAAAAAGCTGAGAAGGAAGTCCTGGACCTGATCGCGTCCTTTTCTCCCGACGCGGTCATTGCCGGCCCCGCCTTCAACGCCGGACGTTACGGCACAGCCTGCGGCGCCGTCTGCGAAGCGGTGGGAAAGACTCTCGGCCTGCCGACCGTATCGGGTATGTACGAGGAGAACCCCGGAGTGGATATGTACCGCAAGTCGACCTATATAGCCAGAACGGCTGACAGCGCCAGGGGCATGAAAGATGCGGTGCCCGCCATGGCCCGCCTTCTCCTCAAGCAACTCAAGGTGGAGGCGATAGGCAAACCCGATGATGAGGGATACATCGAAAGAGGCATAAGGGTGAACTTCTTCATGGACAAGATAGGGGCTGAAAGGGCCGTGGATATGTTCGTGAAGAAACTCAAGGGTGAGCCTTTTGTCACGGAATACCCCATGCCCAGCTTCGACAGGGTGCCCCCGAGCCCACCGGTGACGGATATGAAGAGCGCGACCATCGCCCTCGTCACCTCCGGCGGTATCGTTCCGAAGGGGAACCCCGACCACATCGAGGCCTCGAGCGCTTCAAAGTACGGCGAGTACAGTCTGGCCGGCGTCGTGAAGATCGACTCCTCCACCCATGAGACAGCCCATGGCGGCTATGACCCCACCTACGCCAACGATGATCCCAACAGGGTTCTGCCCGTTGACGTGATGCGTGACCTTGAGAAAGAGGGTGTCTTCAAGAAATTTCACGAAACCTTCTATTCTACCGTTGGCAACGGCACTTCCGTGGCCAACGCCAGGCGTTTTGGTACCGAGATCGCCCAGAAACTCAAAAACGATAACGTTGACGCCGTGATATTGACCTCCACCTGAGGAACCTGCACTCGTTGCGGAGCAACGATGGTCAAGGAAATCGAAAGGGGAGGTCTCCCAGTAGTTCATGTCTGCACCATAGTACCCATCTCCCTCACCGTCGGAGCTAACAGGATCGTCCCGGCGGTGGCCATTCCTCACCCACTGGGGGATCCGACGAAGACCCCCGAGGAAGAAAAGAAGATCAGGCGGGTTCTCGTGGAGAAGGCCCTCAAGGCTCTCCAGGCGCCCGTTGAGGACCAGACGGTTTTTAATGATTGAGTTCCCCTGGATGGCCCGGATACTTTTTGATCCGGGCTATCCGCCAATAGAATCGGAGGGAGGGGCGGTTTATGGCCCATGTCGCTATCAGGGGTTACTCCTATTGCCTTAACCATACCCCGGAATTGGGGCTTTACTACGGCAACACACCGTACATGGAGAGGATTTCCCACGGAGAGACCGAGTATATAAAAAAAC
>JAAYIZ010000155.1 GCA_012523215.1 Thermovirga sp. | reverse complement strand
CGGAGTGTTACAATCGCCAGGAACAGGATGAAGACCGCGTTGCTGAGGGCGGGCGCTATCGCCGGGACGAAGAAGCAGTCCAGGCTGTTCAGGACCCCCATGGCGAGGGCCGCGATGGAGATGAACACCAGGAAGGGGAACATGAGGCGCGTGAGCGAGACCGCCAGCCGGGTTCCCTCCACACCGAAGCCCGGGGCCATGACCCTGACCAGGAGTGGCGCCGCCAGTATGCCGGCAAGGGTTACAATGCCGGTGGCCGCCAGGAGAACCGCCAGGATCTGCCTCGCCAGGCCACGGGCCGATTCAAGGCCGTCCTTTTCGAGGGTCCTGGAGAACTCGGGTACAAAAGCCGCCGAAAGGGCCCCTTCCGCCAGGAGCCTCCTGGAGAGGTTGGCCAGCGTATAGGCTACGAGGAAGGCGTCCAGCTGCCGCGTCGCTCCGAAGAAGGCCGCCGTCAGGACCTCCCTGGCGAGGCCCAGGATGCGGCTCAGGAAGGTTCCGGCCATCATCCTCAGGGAGTGACGGACCATCCTGGAACCGGTGGAACTCATGGCAGGACACCAGCCTTCGACGCGGGGAACCTGCGAAAGGGTGAAAGTCCATGGAAAGGCTCACCTTCGTATGGGGCATGGGCAACGAACTCATGGGAGACGACGCCGCCGGCATCCGGGCCGCCGAGATGATCAAGGCCCGGGCCCTGCCATGGATCCGCGTCTTCCTTTGCGGCGTCCTCCCCGAGAACCATATCGCCCCGCTCAGGGAGAACCCGCCGGAAACTCTCCTCGTCATCGACGCGGCCGACTTCGGCGGAGAGCCGGGTGAGATTCGCCTTCTCGGGCTCAACGACGTGGAGGGCTCGCTCCTCTCTTCCCACGGCATCCCTCTTTCGGTCCTTCTCGCCCCCTTCGATGAGGGCATCCGCATCAACATCATAGCCATACAACCCGCTTTCACGGGACTTTGGGAGGGCCTTTCGCCAGCCATCGAAACCGCCGCCGGGAGAGCGGCGGAGGCTGTCTGCTCCGGCGCCTGGGACGAGTTCCCTTCCCTTCACAGCGAAAACCTTTCCCCCAGGTAGAACTTCCTGGCGGCTTCGCTGTCGGCGACCTCCGAGGGAGTGCCCTCGACTAGGATCTGCCCCCTGTGGATGAGGTAGGTCCTATCGGTTATGGCCAGGGTCTCCCTCACGCTGTGGTCCGTGAGCAGGATGCCGTACCCCCTGGCCCTCAGGCCCAGTATTATCTGCTGTATGTCGTAGACGGCGATGGGGTCGATGCCGCTGAAGGGTTCGTCCAGCAATATGAACGAGGGGTTCATGGCCAGGCTGCGGGCGATCTCCACCCTCCTGCGCTCACCCCCGCTCAGGGCAAAGCCGGGGATGTCCTCCACTTCTCTCAGCCCGAACTCCTCGATCAGGTCGGAGGCCAGGCGTTCGATCTTCTTACTGCCCTCGCCCTTCTCCTCCAGGACTAGTTCGATGTTTTCCCGGGCGGTCAGGCTCCTGAAGACCGAGGCCTCTTGGGGGAGGTAGCCGATCCCCCTCCTGGTCCTGATGTACATGGGCAGACCTGTGAGATCCTCGTTGTCGATCATTATCCTCCCGGAGTCGGGTTTCACAATGCCCAGGACCATGTAGAAGGTTGTGGTCTTCCCGGCCCCGTTGGGCCCTAGAAGACCCACGATCTCCCCCTGCCTGACCTTCAGGTCCACCGACGATACGACGGTCCGCCCCTTGTAGCTCTTGCTCAGCGAACGCGCCCAGAGGAAGCGGTTGTTCATTGGTCCTCCCCGGGGGGAAGGTCGACCTCCATCCGGGGATTCCCCACGGCTTCGATCTTCCCGCTTTCAAGGTGAATGATGAAGGTGTCGGCGGTGATCCTGCGATTCTTCTGTAACCCCACCGCCCCGCCGGTGAATTCCAGGGTCTGGCGGTCCCTGTCGTATCGCGACCTCTTGCCCGTTACCCTGGTAGGCTCCCCATCGGGAGCTACGGCATCGGCCACCACGCCGCCCCTGGCATCAAATTCTGTGAAGGCCCCGCCGACCACGGACCCTTCCACAAGGTCAGCCCTCATGGTCACCTTCCTGACCGCGTCGTGGAACCTGGTCACCTTCCGGGCGATGATCTTCTGGCCCCGGGCGACCTCCTCCACGACCATCTCATCGCAGTTCATGGTCAGCTTCCCCTCGGGCCACAGGGCCAGGACATTATCCCGGAACAGGGAGCGCATGCCCGAGGGGTCGAATTCGCCTTCGTCGGAGGTTATCTCGGCACCCCTCCCGATAACCTTCACGTTCCCCGAGGCGAAAACGGTGCCCCCCGAGGGATCGTACTGAAGGGTATCTGATGTAAGCCGTATCTGTTCCGCACCGGTCGCGACCGTGGCGGCGAAAAGCACCGCAGCCATCAAAAATGTAAAGGCGGCCTTTTTCTTCATGTTTTCAGGCACCGTCCTCGAAAAAGGAAATGGCGGCGTCCACCCCGGACGCCGCCGCTATTCTACCTTATACTCCGATCGCCCGGGCTGAAGAACGTCAAGGCAGGAACAAAAATCACGGGGTTACCAGGAGTTCGGCTATCTGGACGGCGTTGAGAGCGGCTCCCTTCAGGAGGTTGTCCGATACGATCCACATCATGAGTCCCTTTTCACTTATGGTATCCCTCCTGATCCTGCCTACGTAGACGAAATCCTTCCCCCGGGAATCCCTGGCCGTCGGGTAAAGATTTCTGCCGGGTTCATCGGCAAGGCATACTCCCGGCGCGACCGAGAGGACCCTTCTGGCCTCTTTCGGAGAAATAGTCCGCTTGAAAAGGGCGGTGACCGCCTCGGAATGCCCCCTGAAAACAGGGACCCTGGCGGCGGTGCACCTTACATCAAGACCGGGGAGTTCCAGGATCTTCCTGGACTCCCTGATCATCTTCCACTCTTCCTCGCTTATGCCGCCCTCGTCGAAACCGCCTATGTGGGGCAACACGTTGAAGGCGATATCGTGAGGGTAAACGGACGCGATCCCCTTGTCGCCGGACAGGAAAGCCTCTGAATTGCGCGCCAGTTCCGTAACGGCCTCCTTCCCCGTGCCGGAAACGGACTGGAAGGTGACCGCGGAAAACTGCTCAAGACCGGCGGCGTCATGGAGCGGCTTCAAAACCATGACGGCCTGGATGGTGGCGCAGTTGGGGTTGGCGATAAGCCCCTTGTTTCCTGTTATCGCACCGGGGTTGACCTCGGGCACCACGAGGGGGACCTCGGGGTCCATCCTCCAGGCCGAACTGTTATCGATCACCACCGCGCCCCTCCTGGTCGCCTCCGGGGCCCACAGCCTTGAGGCGGTGCCGCCGGCCGAGAAGAAAGCGATATCTATTCCCTCGAAGGAGTCGGCGGTTACCTCGCTGACCTCGAATTCGCCCCCGCCGAAGGAGACCCTGGAACCCTTCGAGCGGGAAGAGGCCAGGGGCACGATCTCCGAGGCGGGGAAGTTCCTCGCCTCGAGGGTGTTCAGGATTTCCCGCCCTACGGCGCCGGTGGCGCCGAGCAGCGCCACCCTCATCGCTGTGCCTCCTCGATAAAAGCCTTGTGAAGGGCCACAACGGCTTTTTTCACATCGGCCGAGGAGACCACGCAGGTGATGGACATCGAAGTCGAGGAGATCATGTCGATATTGACGGACTCGCCGGCGAGCACCGAGAACATCCTCGCCGGGGCGTCGGGGTGGTTCGACAGACCCGCCCCCACCAGGGAGATCTTGCCCACCTCCGTATCGAAAGCCACGCCCTGGGCTTCGATATCCCTGGCGGTCTTGCGGCAGACGTCTATGGCTTCACCCAGGAATTCCTTCCTGACGAGGAAGGCAATATCGTTGACCTGGCCCCTCATAATGCTTTGGATTATCATCTCGGCGCCCACGCCGGCCTCGCTCAGGGAGGAGAAAACCCTGGCCGCGATCCCGGGAATATCGGGGACCCCAAGCACGGCCACTTTGGCAACCTCCGTATCGTGGGTTATCGATCGCACCACAAAGCCTTCCGAAACATCATCTCTCATGATCCAGGTCCCCCTCCCCTTTTCAAAGCTGGAACCGACAAAGAGCGGCACCTCGTACCTCCAGGCGAGCTCCACGCTCCTTGCCTGCAGGACCCTGGCGCCCGCCGCGGCCATCTCCATGCATTCCCC
This sequence comes from Thermovirga sp., assembly GCA_012523215.1. Taxonomy (NCBI): domain Bacteria; kingdom Thermotogati; phylum Synergistota; class Synergistia; order Synergistales; family Thermovirgaceae; genus Thermovirga; species Thermovirga sp. Next base: position 2,920 of record JAAYIZ010000155.1, on the reverse strand, counting down.
GCTGCTGATCCTTTCAAGACGAAAAGCTTTTGGAACCAGCCTTGGGTCGGCGGAAAACATCCCTTCCACATCGGTGAAAATTCGGCAGCAGTCGGCCTCCAGGGCGGCGGCCAGGGCCACCGCGGAGAGGTCCGACCCTCCCCTGCCAAGGGTTATGACGTCTCCTTCGTCGGTGACGCCCTGGAAGCCGGCGACGACGGCAACCTCCCCCTTTTCGAGGGACCTCGCCACCATCCGGGGGTCCACGGAACTGATCCGCCCGTCGGTGAAAACGCCGCCAGCCCTTATCCCAGCCTGCCAGCCCGCGAAGGAACGGGCTGGGACATCCCGTTTTCCCAGGGCCATGGTGAGAAGAGCCATGCTCTGCTGCTCGCCGGTGGAAATGAGCTGGTCTATCTCCCGGCGGTTCAGGCGGCAGGCGAAGCCATTGGCGGTCTCGATGAGGTTCTTCGTGGTATGCCCCACAGCCGATACCACCACGACCAGGGAAACGCCCTTGCGGTGGAGATCGGCCACCTGTTTCGCGACAGCGGCTATCCGGCCCTCCCCCGCCAGGGAAGATCCCCCGTACTTCAAGACCTCGATGCTCATTGCCGGGTCACCTCCCGGGAAAAGCGCTGAAGCGCGGCACCCGCCTCATCCACATCGAGGACGAAGAAACGCGACCTCACGCCATGCTCTCTGAAAACCCTGCACATGGCCTCGGCGACGCCCCTCGGGGCCCCCTTGGCAAAGGCCAGCACGCTTGGGCCGGAACCGCTTATCGCTGCCCCGAGGCACCCGGGGACGCTTTTGACCTTCTCCAGGATCACCTCGCCCCCGGGGAAGAGTTTCGCCCGGAACTGCTGGTGAAGCCTGTCGTCCATGGCCCAGGCCAGGTTCTCCCACTTCCCGGCTGCCCACGAGGCGGCCAGGATGGCCGCCCGGTTCAGCGTGAAGACGGCGTCTCCCAGGCTCACTTCCCTCGGGAGCGCGTTGCGGGCATCCTCGGTCCTGACCCTTACCTCGGGGACGGCCACGACGGCGAAAATATCCCCGGGGGGCGGCGGGAGCTTTACGTAGCGGAGCCGGCCCTCGCCCGCGCCGCTCACCACGAATCCACCCAGGCAGGCGGGCACGATATTGTCGGGGTGTCCCTCGATCTCCACCATCAGGGGGATCAATTCCTCGACGGACAGGGGATCCTTCCGGAACGAGTTGGCTATCATCACACCTCCCGCGACGGCGGTGGAGGAGCTGCCCAAGCCCCTACAGAGGGGGATCGCGTTGAGGCAGCGCAGTGAAAAGCCCGGACAGAGAAGGCCCCACTCCTCGCAGGCTCTTTCATAACTCTTGATTATCATATTAGATTCCGGGTCCGAGAGTTCGGCGCTGCCTTCGCCGATCACTTCCATCCGGTACGCACCGGGCTCGTCGATGTCGAAGACGTCGTAAAGGTTGTAAAGGGAGAGGGCAAGGCCAATCGTGTCGAAGCCGGAGCCCAGGTTGGCCGTGGTCGCCGGAACCCTTATGCGGATCGCGGTGCCCTTCACGACAGGGCTTCCCTTAGGGCTTCCATCCCGGCGTCGATCTCAAGGGGTGGTTTCGCCCCGGCCACGGCCGAATCGGGATCCTTGAGGCCATTCCCGGTGAGGATGGCTACCACCGTCGAGCCGCGGGGGATGAGCCCCTGCCCGGAGGACCGGAAGAGACCGGCTATCCCCGCGCAGGAGGCGGGCTCGGCGAAAACGCCCTCGACAGCCGCCAGCCTCTTCTGGGCCGCCAGTATCTCGTCGTCGCTCACGGCGAGGAACTTCCCGCCGCTCATCCTGGCAGCCCAGAAGGCCTTCTTCCCGTTCACCGGCTTCCCTATCCTTATGGCCGTGGCGACCGTCTCCGGCGCCGGGCAGGGCTTCCCGAGAGCGAGCGGCGCGGCTCCCTCGGCCTGAGCCCCGATCATGGCGGGGACGCTTTCAGCCTTCCCGGCACGATAATACTGCACGAATCCGGCCCAACCGGCCGTGATATTGCCGGCGTTCCCCACGGGGAGCACCACGGCGTCGGGGGGGTGGCCGAGTTCATCGATGATCTCCCAGGCCACGCTCCTCTGGCCCCAGAGCCGGTAACGGTTCACCGAGTTGACCACCGCCAGGCCCAGCTCCCTCGACAGTGAAAGCGCCAGTTCCAGGGCATCGTCGAAATTTCCCCTGATGGAAATGACCCTGGCGCCATGGACCAAAGCCTGGGCTAGCTTTCCAGCGGCGACCTTACCCTTGGGCAGGAGCACCGTGCAGGGGAGGCCGGACCTCGCGGCGTAGGCCGCAGCCGAGGCCGACGTGTTCCCCGTCGAGGCGCAGACGAGGCCCTTTGCTCCCGCTTCGAGCGCCTTGGCGACGGCCAGCACCATCCCCCTGTCCTTGAAGGAGCCCGTGGGGTTGGCCCCCTCGTACTTGGCGTAAAGCCGCAGGCCCAGTTCCTCCCCCATCGTTTCAAGGGGAATGAGGGGAGTTCCTCCTTCCTCCAGGGAGATCATGGGTGTCCCCGGATTTATCGGCAGCAAGTTCCTGTATCTTCGTAAAAGACCTTTCATTTTCAAACCCTCCCCTGGTTTTCAAAGAACAAAGCCCCTTTCCGTCTCCACCCGTGAGACGGAAAGGGGCTCTTTCCGCGGTTCCACTCCGGTTCCGGCATACAGGCGCCGGCACTCGACCTCGCTGTCAGGGGCGAATCCCCGTCACCTTATCCCCTTGCCGGGGCTTCGGATCCAGCTCCAGGGTGGTCTTCACCGTTTCCCTCGCGAGGCGACCTTTCAGCCCTTGGGTCCCCCTCTCTGGCGCGCTAAAAACGGCTACTCTCCCTTTCATAGCCTTTGCGTTATCTTAAACCGCGATGTTCTGCGGTTACCGTCCTTTATAGGACCCTCAGGGGGATTTGTCAAGGG
>JAAYIZ010000154.1 GCA_012523215.1 Thermovirga sp. | reverse complement strand
TCGCCACCGAGGAGCAGGAGTACGGCCGTTTCGAATCGCAGAGCAACGCCCATTTCAGGGCCCTCATGAGGGGAGTTCAGACCAACGCCGCCCTCACCGGGATAGTGGAGGTCATCCTCATAACCGCGCTGGCGGCGATACTCTGGTTCGGGGGAAGGCTGGTCGTCTCGGGTGAACTCACACCCGGCGAACTGATAGCCTTCCTGGGTTACCTCGCGCTGCTCGTCCAGCCCGTCCGGGTCTTTTCCAGGGTGGTCGCCCAGATGCAGCAGGGCCTGGCCGCCGCGGACAGGGTCTTCGAGATCCTCGACGTGGAAAGCGAGGTAAAGCCGCCGAAGCATCCCGAGAAGGTCGACCCTATCAGGGGGGAGATCGCTTTTCAGGACGTGTCCTTCGCCTACAACGAGGGAGCCTGGGTCCTGGAGGATGTCTCCTTCCGGGTATCACCCGGCGAGAAGGTCGCCATCGTGGGGCCCACCGGCGCGGGGAAATCAACCATCGCCGACCTCATCACCCGTTTTTACGATCCCCAGCAGGGCGCGATCCTCATCGACGGAAAGGACATCAGGAGGCTCGACCTCAAGGGGCTTAGGAGGAAGATCGGCGTCGTCCCCCAGGACCCCGTGCTTTTGAAGGGCAGCATCGCCTTCAATATCGCCTATGGCTGCGAGGACCTTTCCGAAAAGGACATCGAAAGCGCCGCGAAGATCGCCGGGATACACGATTTTGTCCTGTCCCTGCCGGACGGTTTCAAAGCCGAGGTGGGAGAACGGGGCGTCACCCTCAGCGGCGGCCAGCGCCAGAGGGTCGCCATCGCCCGGGCCATCGTCCGGAACCCCAGGATACTCATCATGGACGAGGCCACCTCCTCCCTGGACGCCGCCGTGGAACAGGAGATCCAGGAGGCGATGAAGAAGGCCATGTCGGGCAGGACCTCGATAGTCATCGCCCACAGGTTGGCCACTGTCAGGGAAGCCGACCGCATACTGGTGATAGATCGTGGAAGGATCGTCGAGGAGGGAAGCCACGAAATCCTGAAGGATGCCGGGGGTCTCTACTCCAGGCTCTGCTGCCTCCAGTTCGGGGAGAACCATGGGAGCCCTGCTGAGTAGCTACTTCAGACCTATCCGTGGCGAAAGGGAAAGCTTCCCGTGGAGGCTTCTGGCCCCACTGGGCTGGCTGGTCGAGGCCAGCTCCCGCGCCAGGAATTTCTCCTACGATCACGGCCTGTCGGCCTCCCGGGAGATGCCCATCCCCGTGGTGAGCGTCGGCAACATCACCCACGGCGGCACCAACAAAACTCCCTTTGTCGAGATGCTCGCCAGGGTCTTTGTCGATGCCGGCCTCAGGCCGGGGATAGTCATGCGCGGCTATGGGCGCAAGCAGAAGGGATGCCTCCTGGCGGGGGAGTGCGAGCCTAGCAGGGATCTCCTGGGCGACGAGGCCCTTCTGCTTTCCGGAAGACTTGGCGGCGTGCCCATCGCGGTCTCGGCCGACCGAGCCGGGGGAGTTCTGCGGCTGGCCGGAGAGGGCGTCGACATAGCGATAGCCGACGACGGTTTCCAGCACAGGAAGATGGGGCGGGACGTGAACGTGGTGCTCATCGACGCGACCTGCCCCTTCGGGAATGGACGGCTGATGCCTGCCGGGATGCTCCGGGAAAACCCGGGGTCGCTGGAGAGGGCCCACATGGTGGTGATCACCAAGGCCGACCAGGTGGCCAAAGGGCGCGTGGAAGAGATATCGGCCGCCATCCGGGGCATCACCGGGGAGAAACCTTTCCTTTCCTCGCTGGCCCTCGCGGGATGGTCCCGTTTTCTCGGACCTCGGGAGGGGCTTGAAGAATGCCCACCGCCCGCGCTTCCCGCGGCGGCCTTTTCGGCCATCGGCAACCCCCATAGTTTCGGTTCTTTCCTCGAACAGCTCGGCTTCCCCGTTGTCTTCCACGAGATCTTCCGCGACCATCACATCTTCACGGAGCCGGAACTGGCCGCCATCGGCGGGAAAATGACCTCCCTGGGGGCCCGGTCGCTGATCTGCACCGAGAAGGATATCTTCAACCTCCCCCCGGACTGGTCGCCCGCCGTCCCGGTCTACGTTCCCAGGGTCCACGCGGTCCTGGCAGACGGGGACTCCTTTTTCGCCGC
>JAAYIZ010000153.1 GCA_012523215.1 Thermovirga sp. | reverse complement strand
ATGGCGGGGGCCCTTGATGGAGATCGCATCATCGACCCCGGGTCAATGTCGGGAGCTGGGGATGTGTGGGATGAGTGGGGTAGGAACACCACCCTCGCCGCCATCGTAACGAACGCGAGGTTGGACAAAGCCGACTGCAGGAGGGTCGCCATCATGGGGCAGGCGGGACTCGCCGGAGCTCTTTTCCCTTTCAACACTCCCTTTGACGGTGATACGGTCTTCTGCGCCGCCACGGGCGAGACCAGTTCCTCGACGGTCCTCGTGGGGTGGCTGGCCGCCTCGGCCCTCGAGGAAGCCGCCAGGAACGCGGTACTCCACGCGAGGTCGGCTTTCGGGTTCGTATCCTTCTCCGACCTCCGCTGAAACCGCTCCAACCCGGTCGGTTATCGGTAAGGCTGCGGATACGCCGCCCGGTCCATATAGGGCATACTTGCCGGATAGGGGCCGCCTTTAAGGTCCCGGGAGGTGCATTCCATGAAGATAAGGGTTTTCCTCGCCGATGATCACCCCCTCACCCGCGCCGGGTTGAGGGATTACATAGCGAAGGAGAAGGACCTGGAGCTGGTGGGGGAGGCCGGTGACGGCCTTGAGGCCTGGAGGGTCATCGAAAAGGAAAGGCCCGACGTGGCCCTGCTGGACATCAGGATGCCCGGTGAGAACGGCGTCGCCCTGGCCAGGAGGATCAAGGCATCCTCACTCCCGGTCAAGCCGGTGATGCTCACATCCTTCGACGCCCAGCAGTACGTCATGGCCTCGTTCAGGGCCGGAGCCAGGGGTTACGTCCTCAAGACCGTAACCCCCGAGGAGCTCGCCCGCGCCATCAGGGTGGTGGCCCGTGGGGGCCTTTACCTTGATGGGGAAGTGGCCCGCAGCATGGAGGACGGGGAATTCGCCTACGAGGCGCTGTCGGCAAGGGAGAGGGAGGTCTTGCTCCATGCCGCCAGGGGCCTCTCCAGCAAAGAAATAGCAGGGGTTCTCATCATCAGCGAAAGAACGGTGCAGACCCACCTGGCTTCCATATATGGCAAGCTCGGGGCCAGGAACAAGACCGAAGCCATGCTGCTGGCGCTTAAGTACGGCATCGTAGCCCTGGAGGAGCTGATCGAATGAGGAGACACCTGCTGATCCTTCTCACGGTGGCCATCATGATACCCTCCTTTTCGGCGCTCCTCTTAGGGGGCGCCGGTCTCATCCAGCACGAGAGGGCCATGGAGAGGGTCGCCAGGTCCTATGTAGTCGACATTGCCGAGAGTTTTGCCTCGAGACTGGATCTGAGCTGGAACAGGACAAGGTCTTCCCCCTTCGGTGATCGTGAGAGGTTCATGAGGCTCAGGCAGCTCACCTGGGGCCTTTCGATGCCGGGCTGGGTGGCGGTAGTGGACAGGCAGGGGAACATTCTTTTGTCCACCGGTGACTCCGACGCTCTTCCCCTCCTCTGGGACAGGGGGATCCCCATAGGTTCAGCCCTGGAAGTTGAAAGCCGCGAGGGCGAGAAGTTCACCCTCGCCGTTTACCCTGCCGGGGAAACCGGGTGGTACGTTGTGGCCGCCGTATCCTGGGATAAGCTCCTCGGGCCCATGCTCCGCTTCAACCGTTGGCCACTGCTGGTCGGGCTCGTCGGGCTCCTGGGCCTCTTATCGGTCCTCGCCCTCTGGAAATGGCTGGTGGCGCCCTTGAGGGCCCTCGGGACGGAAGTGTCCACCCTTCACCTTGGGAGAGATATCCCCGAGGGCGATGACCCCGGGGCTGTCCACGAGATCAGGAGGCTGAGGATGGTGCTCCAGCAACTTGCCCGAGGTGCCGTCGAGAGGGCGGAACTGATGAAACGTTATGTCGGCGACATAGTCAGGGTCCAAGAGGAAGAGCGGTCACGCATCGCCCGGGAGATCCACGACGGCCCACTTCAAGATGTCACCGCCCTGATCCACCAGATCAGGCTGGCTAAGATGGAGGAGGGATAGCCCGAAGAGACCTCTCTGCGGCTGGATAACGCCGAAGAGGGCGCCCGCCACGCCGTTAATGACATGAGGGCGCTCTGCGATGAGCTTTCACCGCCCTGGCTCGATCTTGGCCTATCCCAGGCGCTCGACGAGTTGGCCGAGCGGCTTTCGAGGCAGCTTGGGGTGAAGATCATCGTAGAGGCAGGCATCGAGGAAGAGTTGCCTCCCGAGGTTACCCTGGCCTTTTTCAGAGTGGTGCAGGAGTCGGTCCACAATTCCGTTCGCCATGGAGGGGCGACTGAAGTAAACGCCAAATTTTACCGGGATGGGGGAGAAGTCCTTCTCGAAGTGACCGACGACGGGACTGGTTTCGATCCACCGGAAGATTTCGAGGAACTCCGTGTGAGGGGGCATCGGGGTCTGGCCAATATGTCCGAAAGGATGTCTCTCATCGGGGGAAGGCTGGAGGTCTCTCGGATCTCCAGTGGAGGGACCCTGGTGAGGTGCGGCTGGAGCTTCACTTCCTCTTCTGCCTGAAGT
>JAAYIZ010000152.1 GCA_012523215.1 Thermovirga sp. | reverse complement strand
TCGTGCTTTCCGGTTGGTACGCCACGATGTTCGTCACCGACATACTCTTCGGGTATCACCCCGTTGACCGGGTCGACCTGGCCCTGGCCCTCGTCCTTTTTGCCTGCTCCTTCGCGGCTGCGCCCGTGCCATCCACTAGGAAGCGATCCTTCCAGGGGTTATCGGCCCTGGCGGGGCTGCTCCTGATGTCTTCCTCCCCGCTCTTTTTCACCGCGCTGGGCACTCCCTTGAGCATCCTCCTGCTGCGGCACGTTATGACCCTATTCTTCTGCGTCCTGGTGGCGCCCTATTTTCTGAAGCCAAAGGGATTCGCCTTTTTCCTGGTCCTCCTGTACAACGCCCTGTGCTTCTACTATCCCGTGCTCCGAACAAGGGAACTGGACGAGACCATGGCCTATGTGATAGTAACCTACTCCTTCTCCCTCCTCTTTGCCTACTTCTTCCTGGACATCCTGAGGATGAACCTGGACCACGTCTCCTCCCTCATAGCCGCGAAAAGGGATGCCGAGGACAGGGCCCTCAGGGACGACCTCACGGGGGTCTACAACAGGAGGTACTGCGACAACCTCCTAAGGGTGCTCATAGAGAACGAGACCGAAAAAGCTCTCCTCTTCATCGACCTCGACGACTACCAGAACATATACCAGGTTCACGGTCACCTGGTGGGCGACGCCTACCTCAAGAGATCCGCCGAAGCCATATTGGAATCGATTAGATCCGGCGACGTCGTCTCCCGTTTCGGCGGGAACCAGTTCGTGGTGGTCCTCGACAGCAGTGACCTCTCCCTGGCCGAGACGGTGGCCAGGAGGATCATCGAGGCCGTTGGGGAAGTGATCCCCGAATTCGGGGCCATCTCCGTGGGAGCGACCAAGGTCATACCGGGGATAACCCAACAAGCCGTGCTGGTCAACGCCGATATGGCTCTCTACCGGTCAAAGCGTTCTCCTTCGGGGGGCATCTCCATTGTGGACCCTGCCAACCCCAGGATTGAGCCGGACCACTGGCCCGAAACCGGTATGACTCCCCAGGAAAGATGAAGGAAGGGACCCCCGATCTCGGGGGTCCCTTTTGCGCTTTGACGGGGATTTCAGCTCGGGCCCCACAGGCGCCGGATGAACTCCCCTATCCACAAGACGGCCGAGGCCACGGCCTTGAATAGAATTCACATCACGATCACCTGCCTCGTGACAACCATACCATGAAAGAAACCCGGGAGGTCGGCCATGGAGAACAGGACCCTCGAAGTCATACTCTCGAGGAGAAGCATCAGGAAATACACCGATAGGACCGTCGAGGAGGCAACCCTGGAGACCCTGCTCCGTGCCGGGATGAGTGCGCCGAGCGCCCACGACCAACGGCCCTGGGAGTTCCTTTTGATCGATGATAGGGAAACTCTCCATGCCATTACGCTGTTCCACCCCTACTCCAAGATGCTCCACAAGGCATCCGCTGCAATTGTTGTTTGCGGCCATACCACGAATATCAAGTCTACCCGTTTCTGGCCCCAGGACTGCGCGGCGGCGACGATGAACATCCTGCTGGCCGCCCACGCCCTTGGGGTCGGATCGGTGTGGCTCGGGGTATATCCCATGGAGCGCCTTGTCTCCAAGGTAAGGGCACTGCTGGGTGTCCCGGAGGACGTTACGCCCTTTTCGATAGTCTCCCTCGGGTATCCCGCCGAGGAAAAGGAACCCTCCAAAAGATACGACCCCGCCAGGGTACATAGAAATCGCTGGTAGGGGCAAAGGGGGACGCGAGCCATACCGAGAGGTGAAGCCACAAAGGTCGGTCGCTCTCTTTTATTCGACCCCAACCTGAATATTGTCTTCGGCGTGACGCTGATCTCGGTACTGGGCGTCGCGAGCGTCACACCTGCTTTCCCGACGATGATCCGCGCCCTGGGGGTCAACCAGGAGGACGCGGCGTGGCTCATCTCGGCCTTCACGATTCCGGGACTTATATTCACTCCCGTCGTGGGCCTTCTTTCTGACCGCTACGGAAGGAAGAAGGTCCTCATCCCGTGCCTTTTTCTTTTCGGGGCGGCGGGTGGAACCTGCTTTCTTGTTCGCAACTTTGGTCTTCTCGTCTTCCTCAGGTTTTTACAGGGAGTCGGATCGGCGCCCCTGAACGTCCTGAACGCGACCCTGATCGGGGACCTTTTCAAGGGCGACGAAAGGCCGGCGGCCCTGGGCTACAACACCAGCGTCATCGGGGTAGGCGCCGCTCTCTTCCCCGCCTTTGGCGGCCTGCTGGCCATGATCGGCTGGAACTATCCCTTCCTGCTCGCCCTCCTGGCCATCCCGGTGGGGGCCTGGGCATACCTGGGACTCGATGAGGGTGAACGGTTTCTGGAGAAAAACAGGCCGACGGAGGGGTCATCCTCCTCTCTCCTTGGGGGACTTGCCGACAAAGGAATCCCCTTACAGCGCTTCATCACGATGATGGTCTTCGTGATCCAGTTCGGCGGGTTCATCACCTTCCTGCCCTTCTTCCTGGAATCCGGCTACGGCGCGACACCCCTCACGATAGGAATGATATCGGCCGCCATGTCCATCTCCGGGGCTGTCACCTCGTCGAGGGCAGGGTGGCTCTCGACCCGCTTCAGCGGCCGCTCCCTCATGTCAGCGGCCTTCATCCTTTACGGATCGGCGTTTTTGTTCATCCTCCGTGCGCCCGACTGTTGCGGCATGATAGTCCCCGCGGTCCTCTTCGGCGTGGGGCAGGGGATCAACATCCCGAACCTGCTCACGGCCCTCACCGATAGGGCCCCCGAGGGGAGCCGGGCGACGGTCCTGTCCCTCAACAGCATGACCCTGAGGCTGGGGCAAACCCTTGGTCCGCCCCTTTTCGGGATGATCTTCGCCTCGAGGGGCATAGAGGCGGTCTTCATCACCGGAGCTGTTATGGCCGTAGGCATGGCGGTGGTCGTTTTTTGGTTTTTGGGAGGGAATAAGGATAGACCGTAAATCGTGAGGGCCGTAAATCGTAAATCGGGAATCGGGAATCGGAAAAGCAATGGAATGTCCCCAAAAAGTGGAGCAAAAGCGAAAAGCATAAACCGTGAAGCCAAGGCAAAAGCAGAAGGCGTGAATGGTGGACTTCGGGAGATCCCGGCAGGGCATGCGATTCCTGGTTCCTTCAAAGAAAAACCGGCGCCGTCCTGAGACGGCGCCGGTGGTTTACGGTCGCTTAGGGTATCCTCAGCACCTGGCCCGGCTGGAGCATCCTTGGGTCAGGGCCGATGAGGGCGGCGTTGGCCCGGTACAAAACGCCCCACCTATCCCCATCGCCCAGTAGTTGCCGGCTGATGGACCAGAGCGTATCTCCCCGGCGGACGGCATAACTATCGGTCGTCTTTTCGCTTCCCGGACCGAACAGGGGAATGCCGACGGACGCGTCAAGATGGTTGCCCTGGACCAGGGTGCCTTCGGCACCCGAAAGCCACACCGCGTACTTCTCGTCGCTCATCCTGTTCCCCGAT
>JAAYIZ010000151.1 GCA_012523215.1 Thermovirga sp. | reverse complement strand
CTGGGATCATCAGGAGGAAGGACGTGCTGGAACTCTCCGAAAAAGAGTGGGATCTCTCGATAGACGTCACGTTGAAGAGCATCTACTTGGTCTCCAGGTATCTGATCCCCTTCATGGCCAGGAACGGGGGCGGCAGCATTGTCAACATTGCTTCGGGCTGGGGGATAAAAGGAGGGCCCAAGGCCGTTTCATACTGCGCCGCCAAGGGCGGGGTGGTTAATATGACGAGGGCCATGGCCATCGATCACGGTCCGCAGAATATCCGGGTCAACTCCGTTTCTCCCGGTGACACCGATACGCCTCTTCTCCGCGACGAGGCCAGGCAACTTGGCATCGTCGAGGAGGAATGGCTCGAGGAAAGCGCCGACAGGCCGCTGAAAAGGCTTGGAACCCCCGAGGATATCGCCATGGCCGTCTATTTCCTGGTGAGCGGGCTTTCGCCTTGGGTCACCGGGGCCAACCTCGTCGTCGACGGCGGCGGGACGGCCTGACAAGTGAAGACAGGAGGTAAATTGCCATGACCGGAAAGAGAAGGGTTTACCCCTATATCCCCAATTCCGAACCCGGCACCAGGGAGGCGATGGTCAGGGATATAGGTGTTGATTGCGTCGACGACTTGCTTGGCGACATCCCCGACGAGATCAGGATGAAGGGCAGGATGAACCTTCCCGAGCCGTTCCCCGCCGAAGCGGATCTCAAGAGACACGTGGAAGGGATCCTGGCCAGGAACGTCACCGCCGGGGAATATCTCAGTTTCCTGGGTGCCGGATGCTACGATCACCATGTCCCGGCCGTGGTAGACGAGATTATCGGAAGATCGGAGTTCCTGACGGCCTATGCGGGAGAACCCTACGAGGACCATGGACGTTTCCAGGTTCTCTTTGAGTACCAGAGCATGATGGCGGAATTGCTCGACTTCGATATATGCAACGTCCCCACCTATGACGGCGCCCAGGCTGCCGGGACATCGCTGAGGATGGCCTCCAGGATAACAGGTCGCAAAAAGGCCCTGTTGGCGGGCAATATGAACCCCGACAGGCTCCAGGTGGTGCGGACCTACCTCGATCCGGTGATGATCGCCGAGACCTTTGACTGGGACAAGGGTACAGGGTTGCTGAATCTCGAAGACCTGGCATCGAAAATGAGCAAAGATGTAGCCGCGGTCTATTTTGAAAATCCCTCCTACCTGGGCACGATAGAAAGCCAGGGCGGGAGGATCGGTCGGATTGCCCATGAAGCGGGGGCTCTCATGATCGTCTTCGTGGACCCCTCCACGCTGGGCGTCCTGGAGCCTCCCTCCAGGTACGGTGCCGACATAGCCTGTGGCGACATCCAACCCCTGGGGGTGCACATGAACTATGGGGGCGGCCTCGGTGGCTTCATTTGCACCAGGGCCGACAGGCGGTTCGTCGAGGAGTACCCTTCCCGCCTTTTCGGGATAGCTCCGACCAGGGAAAAGGAGTGGGGCTTCGGGGACGTAGCCTGGGAGAGGACTTCCTTCGCCAACAGGGAGACGGCCAAGGAGTTCGTAGGCACCCATGCCGCACTCTGGGGCATCGCTGCGGCGGTCTACCTCGCCTCCATGGGGCCGAAGGGTATGGCAGACCTGGGGAAGGTGATAATGCAGCGTTGCCTCTACGCGAGGAAGGTCCTGGGCGGGATCCCGGGCGTATCGACCAGTTCACCCTCCGGCGCCTGCTTCAAGGAGTTCGTCGTGGATTTCGGAAAAACCGGGCACGATGTGGGCAAAATAAACGATATGCTTCTCTCAAGGGGCATCTTTGGAGGAAAGGACCTCTCGGGGGAATTTCCGGAACTTGGGCGGAGCGCCCTCTACTGCGTCACGGAGAAGACGGGCAAAAAAGATATTGACCGGCTCGTCGAGGTCCTTTCGGATATCCTCCGTTGATCGCGGTGCCTGATGAAAGGAGTGGAAATTCTATGAGCCTTCGAAAAGGTGCGTTCCACCACATGAGATGGAATGAGCCCATAATATACCAGTTGAGCAAACCGGGG
>JAAYIZ010000150.1 GCA_012523215.1 Thermovirga sp. | reverse complement strand
TGTCCTTCAAACTCCCTCTCCTCGTGCACGGGATCGTCGATTTTATTCACGGCGACGATGACTGGCTTACCTTTTTTCCTCAGGAAGAGCGCCACTTCCCGGTCAAGGGTCGTCAAACCGTCCTTGCCGTCGACGACAAGGACCAGGAGATCGCTTTCTTGAACAGCCAGAAGGACTTGCTTCCGTATGCTCTCCGACAGGAGGTCCCCTCCTTCTGGGAGAAGACCGCCCGTGTCGACAAGGAGAAAGTTTCTTCTTTCGTGCTCGCCCTCACCGTAAATCCTATCCCTGGTTACGCCGGGCTGGTCGTCGACAATGGCCATTCTCCTGCCGATGATGCGGTTGAAAAGGGATGATTTGCCCACGTTGGGTCTACCGACGATGGCCACAATAGCCATGAATGATTCCTTCCTTTCCTCGCCCTTTAGTCGGACCGGAGGGATATCCTGGGGAAGCCCCTGGCAGATCCCGATATCTGGAAAAAGGGAGTCAATGTTTTCCTTAATCCTTCCAATTCGCTGCACTTGAGCCAGATCATTTCCTCGGAACCGCCGGGGTCGAGGGCTTCATAGCCCCTCTCCAACAGGACAGCCTTGATCCTCTCCTTGTTCGACCCGAGGTTTGTAATCTCGACAAGGTACTTCCAGGGGGGAAGATCTAGCTTCTTTCTCTCTTCAAGCTCATTGGACCAAAAATGACCCCATCCCGCCACCAGTCCGATCTGCCAACCACTCCTCGGATGCCGGCTCTGGATGAGCACCTTCCTTTCCGAATGTCCCTCCCCTCTCCAGGCTGACTCCCATATAGTCCTGAAGGCTCGTAGAGGAGAATCAAAAAAAGGTGCAGCCGCAAGGGAATCAGCGTCAAGCCAGCTAACAAGGGGAACGGGTAGAAAATCGCACAGTTCCAACGATTTTCTTGACCCCACCACGATACCGCCATCGGCTAGGTCTTCGATCAATTTACTCCTGTAGGAAGTGCTCCGTGGTATGTCGGCATGCCAGGCGTGAACGGAAAATTCCTCACCCAGCATATTTTCCGCTATCAGCCTTGCACCTTCAAGGCCAGGCCTAAGACCCTGAAGAGAACGCCCTCCGCAGAAAGGGCAGAGGTCGGTGACGGGTTTTTCCACGCCACAGAAGCCACAGCGGAATACCTGCCGATCGTCGTCCCAACGGAGGGGGAGTCCACATTTTTCGCAGGTCAGAGTTCTTCCACACTCCCCACAGGTTATGCCGCTGGAATAACCTTTCCTGTCCAGTATCCAGATCGCTGTCCCCTTGCCGCGTACCACCTCCAGAGTCCGGCCCAGGACCAGGTCGCTGACCGGCAACGGTTCCTTCACTCCTGGAACGTTCATGCTCCTCGCGTCCCTCATGGAAATGAACTGGTACTTCCCGGACGGGGGAGAAACAGGTTGAGAAGGACCCTTCAGAAAAGTCCTGGCCGAGGGAACACTCCCGCCGTAAACGATGGCCGCTCCCCATAGGCGGGCCCTGGAACCCGCCACGCTCCTGGCACTGAAAAAGG
>JAAYIZ010000149.1 GCA_012523215.1 Thermovirga sp. | reverse complement strand
GGAATCCTGAGGACGGCGCCAACCCTGAGGTAGTTAGGGTCCTTCATGTTGTTGCATCCGAAGAGGGTGTTTATGTCGAGGTCGAAGGCGTGGGCGATGGACCAAAGGCTGTCGCCCTCCCTTACCGAATACTGCTTCATCTCGAGGTCCCTGTCCACCGTCTTTGAAGCGGCATCGACGGCGACGCGCTTCTCGAACTCCTCCTTCACGGTCACGACGGCGGCCTCGTCCACCGGGATCAGAAGTTCCTGTCCTTCTGATAGTTTGTGGGGGTTCTCGATTTTGTTGACTTCCTGGATAAGTCCCATGGGCACCCCAAAGGACGCCGCTATATCCGAAAGGGTCTCACCGGGTTTGACATAATAATCATTCCAGAGGTTGGGTTCTTCGACGATTTCCTCCTGGGGGGCGGTCTCCGCCTCGGGAAGGGTCTCCTCCAGCACCAGTTCCTTCTCAAAAAGGGAAGGGCCTTCCGGTATGGGGCCTATCCCCAGGGCCACCAGCTCCTCCTCGGGAACTTCCTGGACCAGGGAGTGGGAAACATCCACCACGATGAAACCCGATGGGAGGTCCATGATAGATGAAGCCTTACCGGCGCTTCCCATCAACGACGGGGCTGACACCCCCGATGTGGAAAAAGCGCACGCTGTCAGAAACAGCGCCGCGCTCATCATTGTGCCTATGACAGCCCAGAACCCTACTTTTCCGGAAAATCTCGTGTTTCCTCTCTGTCCCCAACCGTTCATCGACTCAGTGCCCCCCTCACTCTTTGCCCTGCGACAGCTTGATGGTCGCCAGGAACTCGCTGTTGGTGGCCGTGCTCCTCAATTTGCCGAGGATGAGGTTGAGCACCTCGGCCTCGTCGACGTTCGTGATCCTTCTTCTAAGGGTCCAGACCCGCTGCAGTTCGTCGGGGTCCATGAGCATCTCCTCGCGCCTCGTGCCGGAACGGGTGATATCGATGGCGGGGAAGATGCGCTGCTCCGAAAGCTTCCTCGAAAGGTGAACCTCCATGTTGCCGGTCCCCTTGAACTCCTCGTAGATTACCTCGTCCATCCTGCTGCCGGTGTCGATAAGGGCCGTGCCTATTATCGTCAGGCTCCCGCCCTCCTCGATGTTCCGGGCCGCGCCGAAGAACCTCTTGGGGAAGTAAAGCGCAGCCGGGTCCATCCCCCCCGAGAGGGTTTTCCCCGAGGGCGGCACGACCAGGTTGGAGGCCCTGGCGAGCCTGGTGATGGAGTCCAGCAGGAGCACCACGTCCCTGCCGACCTCGACCAGGCGCTTGGCCTTCTCCAACGCCAAGTGGGCGACCCTCATGTGCTCCTCGGCGGGCCGGTCGAAGGTAGAGGCTATGACCTCTCCATCGACGGACCGGGCCATGTCGGTGACCTCCTCGGGACGCTCGTCCACGAGAAGGACCATGAGGATGACGTCATTTTGGTTTGTCGTCACCGCGTTGGCTATATTCTTGAGGACCGTGGTCTTGCCGGCCTTGGGGGGCGAAACGATGAGGGCTCTCTGACCCTTGCCTATGGGGGAGAAGAGGTCAATGACCCTCGTGGTCAGTTCGGAACGCTTGGTCTCGAGCACCAGTCTTTCATCGGGGAAGATAGGGGTGAGTTTCTCGAAGTGGGGCCTTTTCCTGGCCTCTTCCGGGTCGGAATAATTCACGACCTCGACCCGGAGCAGCGCCTCGTAGTGCTCCTGTTCCTTGGGCGGCCTGATGAGGCCCCATACCAGGTCGCCGTTCCGAAGGCCGAAGCGCCTTATCTGAGAAGCCGAAACATAGATGTCGTGATCGCTGGGCAGGAGTCCCCTCGGGCGCAGGAAACCGTAACCCTCGGCCAGCACCTCCAGGGTGCCTCCCCCAAAGCGGAAACCCATCTGCTCGGTCTGTTCCTTGAGTATGGCGATGACGAGATCGTCCTTCCGGAGGGCCGTTATGCCCGTCACCCCGAGCTCCTTGGCGTGCTTCCTGAGGTCGGTCAGGGTCCTGCCGGAGAGGTTGGCAAAGTTGTGCCTCGGACGGGGTATCCTCCTGGTCTCGGTTTCTCCTTCGTCGGCGTTGGCCGCGTTTTCGACCGCGGGAAGGGGTTCAGTCGTGGATTGGGTCTCTGTCGTGCCGTCAGCGTCCATGGTCTTTTCCAAACTCCTCCCAGTCAGCGAGGAACTTTTTTATCCCGCTCTCGGTGAGCGGATGGTCAAAGCACTTTTCAAGAACGGCCAGGGGCACCGTCGCTATGTCCGCCCCGGCGAGGGCGGCCTCGGCGACGTGCCGGGGATGCCTGATGCTGGCCGCGATGATCTCGGTGGTGATATTGTGAATATCGAATAGTTCGGCGATATCGCCGACAAGTCCGATGCCGTCCTCGCCGATATCGTCCAGCCGCCCGACGAAGGGACTGGCATAGGCCGCCCCGGCCGCCGCCGCCAACAGCGCCTGCTGGGGCGAAAAAACAAGGGTGACGTTCACCGCTATGCCTTCACGGGTAAGTTGGGAACAGGCGGTCATCCCGTCCCTGCCCATGGGGATCTTCACGGCCACGTTGGGCGCGACGGCCGCAAGAGCCCGTCCCTCGGCGACCATGCCCTCCGGGTCGAGGGATGTCACCTCGGCGCTCACTGGACCCTCCACCAGGGAGGCTATCTCCCGGATAAGACCGTGGAAATCCCGGCCTCCGCTCTTGGCCACGAGGGAGGGGTTGGTGGTCACACCATCGATGACCCCCCACCAGGCAGCCTTCCGTATCTCTTCGATGTCGGCGCTGTCAAGGAAAAAATGCATAAAATAAGGGCTCCTTTCAAGGAAAAAGAACGGGCTCCATCAGCGGGTGACGGAGAAAGGAATGCGGCGACGCTCTATGCCGTCGCTTTCGATGGCGACGACGTATTCACCAGCGGGGAGTGGGCTCCCGTCCTCGCGGAGAAGGAAAAACGCCTTCGTTCCGCTCGTATCGCCGATCCTCATTGACTCACGGAATATGACCCGGTCCTGGAAACGCCAGACGATATCCATGACACTACCAGGCCTGGGTGCTTCGTAATGGAACTTAAGACACACCTGGCGGCCGCCCCACTGGAAATCGGAAGCCTCGCCGACAGGGCAACTGGAACCGTCGAGTTCGCTGCATACGACGGCGCTGTCAATGCATACGGGCCCCGCAAGGGACCTGTGACCCTGCCACCATGACAGCAGGAAGGCGACAGGTACGGATAACACCAGGATCAAGACAAACAGGGATCTTCCGATCTTCTGCATTATACTCCATGAACCCCGCTAAAAGGCAATACCCGATTTCAGAAACCGGTCCATAAAGGGCCCGTTTTCGTCCCGCGCTGGCTCTATGAACGATACTTTACCATGTCTAGACTATGTGTACAAACAAGCGAGAACCGGAGGCGAGAAGCAAATGGACAAAGACATGGCCAAAAGGGTCGCCCTCGGGGCGGTCCTCGCCGCGATGGTAACGGTCGCGACAATGCTTCACATTCCCATGCCAGGCATGAGGATATACTTCAACCTGGGCGAAGGCGTGCTGTACGTAATCGCCCTTCTGCTGGGATCTCACTTCGGCGGGCTTTGCGGAGGGATAGGCGCCGCCCTGGCGGATGTCCTGCTCGGTTACCCCCTATGGGCACCGCTTACCCTGGTGATAAAAGGAGTCGAGGGTTACGTCGTGGGGAAACTGGCGCCCCGGGGACGGCTTGTGCCCCTGGCTGCCGGCGCCGTCATCATGATAGCCGGCTATACCACCAGCGCTGGAATCCTCTATGGGTGGAAAGTCGCCCCCGTGGAGTTAATCACCGACATAGCCCAGACGGGCATCGGCGCTGCCTTCGCCCTGGTCTTTGTCCCCGTTCTGGAGAAAAGGCTGACCTTGAAGAGAGAAACGAATTAACCAAAACCTTTTCACCACAGGGGATCACAGAGAAGGGCTTTTCTTGGTGAAAATGCAAAACCTAAACCAAAATCTTCCACCGTAGAGGACGCAGACAAAGTGCCCTCGCCGGCGGATCGCCGGGCTAAGGTAGGGCCACAGAGAAGGGCTTTTTGTGAAATGCAAGACCTGGACCCAAAACCAAAGCTTTGCACCGCAGAGGACGCAGAGGACCACAGAGAAAGGCTTTTCTTTGCGAGAACCAAAGACCCGGACCAAAAGCCAAACCTTTTACACCGCAGATCAGGTGCCCGAGCACAGCGAAGGGGTAGAAAAACTATTTTTCAAGAACCCAAGTTGTTCGCTTCTCATGTGTTTATAAATCTACGGATACCATCCTTGATCTTTTGAGCGTTGAAATTAATCAGCAGGCCTACTTTCAAACCATTAAGTTTCAGGTATGTAAGGATTTGAGCCGAATGAATCGGAAGAAGGCGTTCGACTGATTTCAATTCCACCACCACAATGCCTTCCACCAACAAATCCACCCGATAGCCAATATCTATTAATTTACCTTTGTATTTTACCGGGAAGGGAACCTGGGACTGGACACTCAAACCGGAATCAACAAGTTCATATATCAAACATCCCTCATAGGTGCTTTCAAGAAGTCCAGGCCCGAGTTGTTTGTGTACTTCTATGGCCCCCTTTATGATCTGGCCACTGATATTGTTAAGAGTCTCCATGTCCAATCTCCCCATAAAGAATCATCAGAAATGGTTCTAGCAATAACCAGGTTCTTCTCTGCGACCAACCCTTCGC
>JAAYIZ010000148.1 GCA_012523215.1 Thermovirga sp. | reverse complement strand
TTCCGAAACGGCAAGGAGAATCGAAACAACAAACCCTTCTTTAAGAAGATACCTGGCGGCAACCAGCCCGTCACCGCCGTTGTTCCCTCCACCGCAGGCAATCAATATCCGTGAAATAGAGGGGAACTTCCATTTAACGGCATCGGCCACGCCCCTACCGGCGTTTTCCATGAGAATGACAGGGGGCATTCCAAGTTGATCCACAACCTTCCAGTCAGCCTGTCTTATATCCTCGGCATCGTAGAGAAACAAGATAGCTCACCCCTCAAGTACAACCACTGCCACGGCGTAATCTCCCTCATGGGTCACGCTGACATGGGCGCTACGGACGCCCAGGGATTGCATCAGTGATTCGGCGTTGCCCTGGATTGACAGGAAGGGCGCGCCTTCCCTGCGTTCGAGGGAGACATTCTTCAGACCGACACGTCCCAAAGCCCAGCCTCCGGCCTTGGCAAAGGCCTCCTTGGCGGCGAAGGCGGAGGCAAGGTGCCTCGTTTTTCCTTCCCTGGACAAGGCATAATCCTTTTCTCTTTCGGTGAAAACCTTTTCCATGAAGGCGGGGGTGTCCAAAGCATTCCCCAGACGGGAGATGCTGCACATATCAATGCCTATGCCTTTTATCATATTGCCCCTCCTCACCCGTCATCTGATTATAGGGCAAAACCCTCGGCCTTTTCAGCATGGGACCTGAAATCCTCCTCGTCACCGGGAGGCTCTGGGCTGGCCAAGCCGTCCGTTCCCGGCATAGTGAGACTCCCTATCTCCTGGTCAGGGACAAAAAAAGCCCTCTCCCTCGCATTACGGGGAAGAGAGCAAAGACTCTGGGGGCCATCGACCTCTAATTTGAAAGGCTTTCCCCCGTCTAATCAGCCTTGAAGCAGGATAAGGGAAAAGTCGGAATCATCAAGTGGTGGGTGGTGCAGGACTCGAACCTGCGACCTCTTCCGCGTCAAGGAAGCGTTCTTCCTCTGAACTAACCACCCAAGCGTGTTGCATTCTACCCGTGGCCTCGATGCTTGTCAACAAGGGCTCGGCAAGGCTTTCTCTCGGTCCTATCGTCCCTTGACAAACTTTTACGGTCTTGCGAAACGGTTCTGTTCCATTCATACATGCCGATAGCTCCGGCCGTAGCGGCATTGAGCGACCCCGTGCGGCCCACCATAGGGATTCTCACCAGGAAATCGCAGTTTTCACGGACCAGCCTTGAGATTCCCCGGTCCTCGCTGCCCACGACGAGGACTGTCTTTTCCGGGATTTCGCACTCCCAAAGTACCCCTTCTGCACGATGGTCCAGTCCAACTGTCCAGAATCCCTTTTCCTTGAACTCTCTCAGCGCCCTGACGGCGTTCACGACCCCCACTACGGGGACTCTCGCGATGGCCCCCGAACTGGTCCTCATAACGGTCGAAGTGGGCAGCGCGGAACGCCTTTTGGGAATGACAATCCCCGCGGCGCCAAAAACCTCGGCGGACCTGGCTAGGGCTCCAAGGTTCTGGGGATCCTGGACATGGTCAACGAAAATGACCAAGGCAGAGCCCCCGGTGATTGCTAAATTTTGGAAAAAACTTGCCTGGTCCATCAACTCTACGGACAAGACCCTGGCAACGACACCCTGATGGCGGACCCCGGGGCAAACCTTATCGATCACGGCGGCCCCTACCACCTGCCACCCTATCCCGGCTTTTTTACAGGTTTCTATGAGTCGCTCCCTTTCATTGGGAGGAGTCTTCTCCGAGAGGAAAACCATTGAGCAGTTACCCGGGAGGGATTCAATGATGGCCCTCACCGCATTCTTCCCAAAGACCAGGTCTCCGCCGCTTTGAACAATTTCTTCGGCGTCAATGGACATTAGATCCCCTCCCCTTCACGGCTGCTCAGGAATTCTCCCAGGTGGCGGGCCGTATAGCCTCTCCCTATTCGGACGATCTCTCTGGGAGAACCCGCCGTCACGACGGTTCCACCCTGGTAACCGCCTTCCGGGCCAAGGTCGATGATGTGATCCGCCGAGGCGAGGACATCCAGGTTGTGTTCGATCAACAAAACTGTGTTGCCCTGGTCGACGATCTTCTGGAGGAGGACGAGCAGTTTCCTGACATCGAGGTAATGAAGTCCTGTGGTGGGCTCATCGAGCAGATAAAGCGTATGTCCTCGGAAATGCTTGCCCAGTTCTTCGGCGAGTTTGACCCTCTGAGCTTCCCCCCCGCTGAGCGTGGGGGCCGGTTGCCCGAGGCGTATATACCCCAATCCGGCCTCCTGGAGAACGGACAGTCTCCGCGATATCCTGGGGATATCGCGAAAAAACGCACTGGCTTCGTCTACGGTCATATCCAGGACTTCCGCTATGTTCTTTTCCTTGTACTTGATATCCAGCGTTTCCCTGTTATATCGCTTTCCGTGGCAAACCTCGCACTTGACATAGACGTCGGGCATGAAAAGCATCGAAATACGAACTTCGCCGTCCCCTCTGCATGCCTCACAACGGCCGCCCCTTACATTGAAGCTGAAGCGTCCCGCTTTGTACCCCCTTATCCTGGATTCAGGCATCGATGCGAAGAGTTCCCTGATAGGGGTGAATAACTGGGTATAGGTCGCCGGGTTTGAGCGCGGGGTTCTCCCTATGGGGGTCTGGTCAATCATGACCACGTTTTTGAGCGCCTCCCATCCGACCAGGTCCCTGTGTTTCCCCGCGCGATTCCTGTAATTCCTGTCGAGCTTTCTTTTAAGGCCCTTGAAAAGCACTTCGTTCAAAAGGGTGCTCTTCCCCGATCCGGATACACCACTTATGCAAACCAGCCTTCCGAGAGGGATCGGTACAT
>JAAYIZ010000147.1 GCA_012523215.1 Thermovirga sp. | reverse complement strand
CGAAGTAGACCACCTTCTCGAGATCCTTCGTGGCGGTCCCCAGGAGGAGGCTGAGCCGGCTCGGTATCCCCCGCAGGTACCAGATATGGACCACCGGCGCCGCGAGTTCGATGTGCCCTATGCGTTCCCTTCTGACGCGGTTATCGGCTATCTCCACGCCACATCGGTCGCAGACGACGCCCTTGAACTTAGGGCCGCTTCTCTTGTACTTGCCGCAGGCGCACTCGAAGCTCTTGGTGGGGCCGAATATCCTCTCGCAGAAGAGGCCATCTTTTTCAGGCTTGAGGGTCCTATAGTTTATGGTCTCGGGCTTCTTGACCTCCCCGCTGGACATCTCCCTGATCCTTTCAGGACTCGCCAGCTTGATCTTCACCCCGGAAATACCTCTCTGGTTCATCTATTCATCAGCCCCCTCTTCCGGGTCTTTCGTCACCGTCTTGCCCAGGGCCTGCAGGGATTGCACCTGCTCATCCTTCCCGGGCACCTCGTCGTGGAATATACCCTCAAGGTGTTTCGCGGTTCCTTCATGCTTCTCTTCCAGTACCCTCGTCCTGGGGAGGGAAACCGGCTCGTCATCCTCTTCCAGCAAGAGTTCGCCCATAGTGCCGTCCTCGTAGACGATCTCCACGTCCAGGCCCAGACCCTGCAGTTCCTTGACGAGGACCCTGAAGCTTTCGGGAACCCCGTGTTCCGTCAGGTTGAGCCCCTTGACGATCCGTTCGTAGGTTTTGAGCCTCCCCCTGATGTCGTCGGACTTGACGGTCAGGATCTCCTGGAGAACGTGGGCTGCACCATAACCTTCAAGGGCCCAGACCTCCATCTCCCCGAAGCGCTGCCCGCCGAACTGGGCCTTCCCCCCGAGGGGCTGCTGGGTGATGAGGCTGTAGGGGCCTATGGACCTGGCATGGATCTTGTCGTCCACCAAGTGGATGAGTTTCATCATGTACATGGTCCCCACCGTGACGGATCGCCTCATGGGCTCGCCGGTCCTGCCGTCGTAGAGGAGCACTCTGCCGTCGGGCGTCAGTTCCTTGAAACCCTCCTGGCGGGATTTCTCCACCAGGTCCAGGATCTCCTTCTCGTTCGCGCCCTCGAAAACGGCCGAAGCGACATGCCAGCCGTTCCTGGAAGCCACAAAACCGAGGATGGTCTCCAGCACCTGGCCCAAGTTCATGCGGCTTGGCACTCCTATGGGGTTCAGGACCACATCGATGGGAGTACCATCGGGCAGGTAGGGCATGTCCTCCTCGGGGAGGATCCTCGAAACGACACCCTTGTTGCCGTGGCGGCCCGCCATCTTGTCGCCCACGGAGATCTTCCTTATCTTCGCCACGTAGACCTTGACGACCTCGTTGACTCCCGGCGTCAGGTCGTCTCCGTTTTCGGAACGGCTGAGTTGCTTGACGGCCACGACCTTTCCGC
Organism: Thermovirga sp.; assembly: GCA_012523215.1. NCBI lineage: Bacteria > Thermotogati > Synergistota > Synergistia > Synergistales > Thermovirgaceae > Thermovirga > Thermovirga sp. Next base: position 2,896 of record JAAYIZ010000147.1, on the reverse strand, counting down.
CCTCGCCGTGGGGAATCCTCATGGAAGTGTCCCGGACCTCCCTGGCTTTTTCACCGAAGATGGCCCTCAGTAGTTTTTCCTCCGGCGACTGGTCCGACTCGCCCTTGGGGGTGACCTTGCCGACGAGGATGTCCCCCGCCACCACTTCCGCGCCGATCCGGACGATGCCGGTCTCATCAAGGTCCTTGAGGGCATCTTCGCCGACGTTGGGGATATCCCTGGTTATTTCCTCGGGGCCGAGTTTAGTGTCCCGGGCTTCCACCTCGTACTCCTCGATATGGACGGAGGAGAAGCTGTCATTCTTGACCAGCCTGTCGCTCAGCAGAATGGCATCCTCGTAGTTGTAACCCTCCCAGGAGACGAAAGCCACGAGGACGTTGTTGCCCAGGGCCAGTTCGGTGTTCTCCACTGCCTGACCGTCGGCAATGATATCCCCCGCCTTGACCATATCTCCCTTGTAGACGATGGGTTTCTGATGAATGATAGTCCCCTGGTTCGATCTCTTGAATTTGACCAGGTTGTATTGATCGACCTTGCCACTCTTGCCGGGTTGGATCTGAATCGTCATGGAATCGACGCCGATCACGGTGCCGGAATTGCGCGCCACCACGCAGGATCCCGTATCACGGGCTATCCTGGCTTCGATCCCGGTGCCGATGACGGGGGCCTTGGCATTTATCAACGGAACGGCCTGCCTCTGCATGTTGGAACCCATGAGGGCCCTATTGGCATCGTCATGTTCGAGGAAGGGTATGAGGGCCGTAGAGGCCGAGACAATCTGCTTGGGCGAAATATCGAGAAAGTCCACCTTTGCCGGTTCAACCACGGCTATATCTCCCCTGTCCCTGACGTAGATCTCCTTTTCAGCAAAGGTCCTGTCGGAATTTACAGGGGTGTTCGCCCTCCCGATGTAAAATTCGTCCTCCTCGTCGGCTCCGAGGTACACGACCTCATCGGTGACCTTGCCGTCGACGACCTTTCTTTTGGGCGCCTGGAGGAAACCGTATTCGTTTATCCTCGAGTAGATCGACAGGGAGGTCACCAGGCCGATGTTCGGCCCCTCGGGGGTCTCGATGGGGCAAACCCTCCCATAGTGGGTGTAGTGGACGTCCCTGGCCTCGAAACCCGCTCTCTCTCTGCTCAGGCCGCCGGGGCCGAGCGCCGAGAGTCTCCTCCGGTGGGTCAGTTCGGCCAGGGGGTTCGTCTGGTCCATGAACTGCGAAAGTTGGCCCGAGCCGTAGAACTCCCTCAACGCCGCCGATATGGGGCGGACGTTTATAAGTTCCTTCGCCGTGGCCTCGGTGAGGTCAGGGATAGTGGTCATCCTCTCCCGTGCTATCCTCTCCATCCTGAGCAGGCCGATCCGTACCTGGTTCTGGAGCAGTTCGCCCACGGCGCGCACCCTCCTGTTGCCGAGGTGGTCGATGTCGTCAATTCGTTCCTGGCCGTCCCTGAGGGCCATCAACTTTTTGACGATCTGCACCACGCCCTCCACCAGGAGCAGGCGCATCGAACCCGGTACATCGAGACCAAGCCGACGATTCAGCTTGTATCTTCCGACGCGGCCCAGGTTGTACCTCCGGGTATCAAAGAAAAGCCCGTTGACGTATTCCCTGGCGTTCTCCATCCGGGCCGGCTCGTTGGGCCGAAGCCTGCGGAACATCTCCAGGATGGCCTCGTCGGAGTTCTTGGTCTGGTCGCGCTCCATGGTGGCCTCGATGGCGGAGTCGGTCTTCCAAACCCAGACCTGGGTCTTCCCCATCTCCCATAACTTTTCGAGGATATCGCGGGTGATCCTCTCGTTCTTCTTGATGACGGCCTTCCCGGACTCCTCGGTTATGGTCTCGGCGATAAGCCTTCCTCTTACTTCGTCCTCGACAAGGTCGATCTGTTCCTCGACGGCGTCGAAAAGTTTCAGAATTTCGTCGTTGTCGGCGGCCCCAAAGGCCTTGAGGAGCACTGTGACGGGAAGTTTTTTCCTGTTATCAATGTTCACCGAGAGGACCTCGCCCGGCGTCATGTCGAACTCGAGCCAGGCCCCCCTGTCGGGAATGACCTTGGCGGAGTAACGCTCCTGGCCGGGGATGGATTCCTCGGAATTGAAGTAGACGCCCGCCGAGCGGGCCAGCTGGCTGACGACCACTCTCTCGGTGCCGTTGATGATGAAGGTCCCTCTTTCGGTCATCATGGGGAAATCCCCCAGGTAGACCTCTTCTTCCTTGATCTCCTCGGTCTTTCGGTTCACCAAGCGGATGGTAGCCTTGACCGACCTGGACCAGGAAAGGTCCCTCTGGATAGCCTCTTCCTGGGTTATTTGGGGATCTTCGACGAAATAATCGACGAATTCGAGGGCAAAGGAACCATCATAACTCTCGATGGGGAACACCTCGTCAAAAAGTTCCTGGAGCCCCTGACTGGATCTCTCATCCGCTTCGATGAGGCGGCCCTTTTCGTTGTACTGGAAGAACCAACGGAAAGAATCCCGCTGGATCTCCACCAGGTCCGGGATCTCGACAAGGTCGCGGGTGCGACCGAAGGTAAGGCGCTGGCGCTTGCTGTTTACGGGAACGAATTCAGCCATGGGAGAAACATAACCTCCCTGTCTCTAGGGGATTTGGAGAATCTAGACGTGACAAACTAAAAGCATAACGAAAGGGCTGCGCTCTGTCAATAGGCACAGCACAACCCTTCCGGCTTTCTCTTGGTACGATCACCGTTTTACCTCATCCGACTAATGGGATGGATTACCTTTTATGGTGGGGAAGGGGGGATTTGAACCCCCACACCCTTACGGACACTGGCTCCTGAAGCCAGCGCGTCTACCGTTCCGCCACTTCCCCGGATGCTGGTACCAACGGGGTTAATTTTATCAACGCGAGAGGCTTTTGGCAACAGG
>JAAYIZ010000146.1 GCA_012523215.1 Thermovirga sp. | reverse complement strand
ATCTTCCCTCCTGGGGATAGACCCCGGCCAGGTGGAACTGCCCGGTGGTTATGGTCCCGGTCTTGTCAAAGAAGACCGTATCGACCAAGGGCAGTCTCTCGAGGACGTCGCCACCCTTGACCAGGATGCCCTTTTCGGAAGCGGATCCGATGCCGGCGAAAATACCCAGAGGGATCGATAAAAGAAGGGCGCAGGGACAGGAGGCCACCAGAAATATCAGGGCCCTGTAGAGCCAGGTCTTGAAATCACTTCCCCCGACCAGGGGAGGTACCGACGCGATCAGGACCGCCAGGACCACCACCGAAGGCGAGTAGATCCTGGCAAAGGTCGTGGCAAGCCGCTCGGTGCGGGTTTTTTTTGACCTCGCGTCACCGATGGCAGCCAGGATCCTTGATGCCGCCGAGGACTCCAAAGGTTTAGAGACCTCTATGCGAAGAGTGCCATGGCTATTTAGAAATCCGGCCAGGACGGGGTCTCCCGGCGCCACGTCCCGCGGCAGCGACTCTCCGGTGATCGATGAAGTATCGAGGCTGGATAAGCCCTCTGATATGACGCCGTCGACGGGTATCCTCTCGCCCGGTTTCACGAGGATCATGTCGCCCTGTTTCAGGGATCTGGAACTCACACTGTTGATGTGCCCCTCCGCATCGAGCAGGTTTGCCTTGTCAGGGATTATCTCGACCAGGGAAGTGATTGACCCGCTGGCCTTTTCCACGGCGCTTTCTTCCAGGATCTCCCCTGTTCTGAAAAAAAGCATGACAGCTACGGCTTCGGGGTACTCGCCGATGGCAATAGCTCCCATGGTGGCTATCGACATGAGGAAGTATTCATCGAAAATCCTGCCTCGCAGTAAGTTTTTGAGGGCCTTCAGAACGATAGCCCACCCGGACAGGAGGTAGGCGGCAAGGAAGAGGATTGGCCGAAGAGGGGCGCCTGGAGCCAAGGTTATCGCCGCTCCCCAAAGGAGGAGTCCGGGAAGGACCCTAATCGAAAAAGTTTTCAACGCCCTGTTGGCGGTGTTTTTCAAGCCTTCGCCCGTAGGATCCTCCTCGGGCAAAACCTTGATGCCGGCCTCGATGCCGTCGACGAGTTCCTGAACCATGGAGAGGGGTTTCAGGGGCATCGCTCCTTTGCGGACCTCGAGAGTGAGCTTGGAGGTGACGGGGTCAAGGGAAGAGCTATCGACCCATTCCAACTCCGCCATGCTTCTTTCTATATCCAGGGCGCAAATCGGGCAATGGAGACCTTCCAGGCGAAAAACCAGGCGGTTGTTTTCATGGTTCGATCGGTTATTTTTCATGGCAGGATCACCTGCGATCTCCATGACTGAGGTGATTGGCGCTTTCAGCCATGATTTTTTCGACATGCTCGTCGTCAAGAGCGTAAAAGGAGATTCTCCCTATCCTCCTGGCTCTAACCAGCCGGGCTTGCCTGAGAATCCTGAGTTGGTGGGAAATGGCCGACTGGGTCATACCGAGCAGACAGGCAATATCACCCACGCACATTTCAGAAAGCCCGAGCGCCAGGAGGATCCTCACCCTGGTCGTATCCCCCAAGACTTTGAAGAAACCGGCCAGCGAATGACAGAAACCTTCTTCCGGCATCCTGGTTTTAACGGCTTCTACGGTTTCCCCATGTATGGCCTTGGGTACGTTTGTTTGTTCCACCTGGAGTCCTCCATTCATGAATATATGCTCATTCATTCATATATACTAATGTTGATATTTTGTCAAGCATGGGGTGTGTGAAAGGCATGATCGGGATTTCCCTTGCATAGATTTGATATTTCATGTTAGAATTCTTTGTCGGGTCCTTGTGGACCTTTATAGCGAGAAAGAGGAGCCGAGCCTCCCACCCGCCGACGCCCCGTAGGGGTTGTTAAAGGGTTTGTGTGCCGGAAGAGCGAAAGGTTACTTCCGCTTGCCTGGAACATATGGGATATAGAGGCCGGGCTTTTTCTAGTCCGGCCATTTTTTTTGCCGTGGAGGTGACAAGTTATAGCTAAAAGCAGCGAAGAGCCACGCACCAACGAGGAGATCCGGGCCAAGGAAGTCCTTCTGATCGACGCCCAGGGGGTCAAGGTCGGAGTTGTTCCCCT
>JAAYIZ010000145.1 GCA_012523215.1 Thermovirga sp. | reverse complement strand
CTCCGGAACCAGCCGGGCTTTCACTCCCACCAGGACCACATCGGGAGTTATGGGGAGGGAACGTATATCGGGATAGCACTCAAGACCGGCTACGGTCTTGCGGTTGGGATTGACAGGAAATATGCCGCCCTTGAAACCGAAGCGCCTCAGCAGTTTTATCGGGCGGCCGGATATGCTCTCCAGGTTCTCGGAAGCACCCACCACCGCCACCGACCGTGGGGACAAGAGGAGCGACAGGTCGTTGATGCCGTCAACGGCGAGGGCCATGATGACCTCAGGCACCTTCACCTGATATGGTCATCACCAGGGGAGCGCCTAGACCGCCTATGTCGACTTCCACCCTGTCGCCGGGAAATATCTCCCCTACTCCCTCGGGCGTGCCCGTCAAAATCACGTCCCCCGCTTCCAGGGTCATGAAGTTGACGATGTATTCCAGGATGACCGAAACCGGGAAAATCATATCAGCGGTCCGCCCTTCCTGCCTCAGGGCCCCGTTAACATAAGTCCTGACCTTGGTGTTGCCGGGGTCAATACCGGTCTCTATCCATGGACCCAGGGGACAGAAAGCGTCGGCGGATTTTCCCCGTATCCACTGGAGGTCACGCCTCTGACAATCACGGGCCGTCAGGTCTATCCCCGCGGTGTAACCCAGCACTTGGTCGATGGGACGTTCGGTTCCGGGGAGGATCCTTTGCCCAATGACCACCGCGAGTTCGCCCTCGTAGTGCAATTCGTTGGTAAAATGCGGATAGGGAATCTCGGAAAAGGGGGCCGCCAGCGAATTCGGGCTTTTGAGGAAGAGCCCTGGCTCTTCCGGAAGGGGAAGCCTGTCGTTGCCCATCTCCCTGATGTGCCCGTGATAGTTTCGCCCCACGCAGATAATCTTGGTTGGTGAGGCCGGCGCCAAGAGCTTCACCGAGGCGACCGGGAAGGATTCCCCGGTGCGATCCCCGCCGGGGGTGCCTGTGACAAAGACCCTGTCGTCATCGATCGTCCCCCAAAAGGGGCTGTTACTTCCGCTCGCGGAAAACCTTGTGATCTTCATCGTTTCTGATCCCGCCTCTCGTCGAGGGGAAAGACCCGGCGTCAGGCTTTTCTCGGGTATTCCCCCGCCATTCTCCTGGGGGCGGCTCCTTCAGGGCTCTATGATCACGACCGCCCCTGGCACGACCTTCTCGACTATCTCGAGTAAGGCCTCGTTGTTCATCCTGATGCACCCCTCGGTCGTCATGGTGCCCAGCGAGGATGGGTCGTGGGTTCCGTGGATACCTATACCCTTCCAGCCGCCCGTGTCGAGCCGGATAAAAAAGGGACCGTAGGCTCCCTCCACGGGGCCCTTTCCATCGCCGAAATCATGGACCCAAGTTCTTGAATCATGGATCCTTTCGACAGAGAAGATTCCCTCCGGCGTCTTCCGATCGCCCACCCTCTCCTTGTCGCCGGGGTTCTCCCCCACCGCGACGGGGTAAAGGGCCGTCATCTCGGCGCCGTTCCAGGTTGAAAGATCGAAATGGCCCTTCCGGATGAGCATCCAGAACTGTCCATATAAGTTATTACCTGCGACCAGTGCCGCAACCTCCATGGCATCGGGAGCGCCCAAGGGCTCCCCCTCTGGGAGATCCGTTACAGGCTCCTCCTGCATCTTAACGGCCTCGGAGGCGACCAATCTCCTCTCCAGCAACAGGTAAGCCCCGGCCACCAGGATGAGGATCGTCAATACTCCGATAAGTGCTTTGGTGAAATTCCGCGACCTTCGCCTGGTGGAGAACATGCAACGACCAACTCCTTTTTGAACGGGACGAAGAGCCGCCTCTTCGGGGAAAAGGTGGCCACTCCGCTTCAGCGCTGATTCTGGATATGATCTTGGACGAACTGGACAAGATCAACAATATGGTTTCCTATTATCGGGATATTCAGGGCGACCAGTGACTTCAGGATGGTCACCAGGAAGTAGATCACCACGGCGGCAAGGACGGTGAGACCCACGCCAAAGCCGAGCCCCTTAGCTAGTCCGGCCAGGAAGTTGTTCCAGAGGAGTTTACGCTTGTCCAGGAGCATCTCCAGGTTGGCCATGACCCTGGACTTCTCGATCAACTCGGCGAGGCGCTCCGTTGCCTGCTTCTTCTCCACTTCGAGGTTATTCCCTCTTCTTTCGGCCATGACGCCCCTACTCCACGAGCAACCCCACCGCCACGGACCCTAACCCCGTATGAGCCCCAAGCACGGGGCATATATCCATCACGTAGGCCGGCTCTCGGCCCACTATCTCGGTCAGGCCCAAAGCGGCTATCTCGGCCGATTCAGGGGAGTGGGCGTGGACTATGGCGTAGTTCCAAACGCTGGCTTTCCGGCACTCCAGGCCGATTAACTCCCTGATCTTTTTCACGTTTTCCTCCCAGCCCCGGGTCTGGCCGAAGGATCTGGCGAAACCATCTTCATCGACGATGACTATGGGCTTCAGGTTCAGCATGGACGCCAGAAACCCCTTGACGGGACTGACCCTTCCTCCCCTGACCATGTACTTGAGGGTCCTGAGGCTTATAAAGATCTTCGTGCCGGCGATGCTCTTCTCGACCAGCGAAACGATCTCATCATGACCCTTCCCTTCATCCAGGGCCTCGACTGCCCTCATGACGAGAAGCCCCAGCGGGGCTGAAGACGTCTTGGAAT
>JAAYIZ010000144.1 GCA_012523215.1 Thermovirga sp. | reverse complement strand
TAGCCCAAGATAGGAATATAAAAGATGTCATTACTATGATGAGGCGCTCAAGCAAAGACAACATCGGCGCCATTCGTAAACGAAACACGGCAAGAGAAAGAACGATCGAAGGTCTGTTCAGATCCGGTTCAGACCCCCGGCCGGATCCCAAGAACGACATCCTAAAGTGCCTCAAGATCGCTGATTCCCTGCCCTCTCCGAAGCCGCTTGTCATGGCCGCGACAAACATCTTCACGTCCAGGAGGGGGGAACTTGAAATCCTAAGTCGCAACACCCCCGCAGCCTTTTGCGAGGTGGCGGAACCGGGAACGCCCTTTGAGTTTGAGATGACCATCGACGAAGAGTTGCTCGCAAATCATATGAAATTGATGCCCTTCGTTAAATTCCGTGACCATAACGATATCCTCATGGCCTTGCAGGACCATGCCAAGGTGATGGCCTATCTGGAGAAGAAGTACCTGGAGCGTAACGGCCGTGAAGAACTCTGGGACCCGAAATTTGAACAGGAATTCACCATCATCAGGATTGGTTGGGGGAGCGGCTGGTCAGGCTCTTCGCTTTTCCCGGTCCTTGCCGGGTATTCTCAGGAAAGGGTTTTGGATAGGCCCCTTTCCAGGAAAATGGTGATTAACAGCGTTGGCAACCCACAGATGATGCTAGGTTGGGCGAAGCTGACGATCGTTCCAGTACCATGAATGCAACGGCAGGAAGCATTGCGGTTTACCTGGAAACGGAAAACCGGGAGGAATGGAGGGAACCCGAGGCAAGGGCCCTTTTCCTTGAAAATAATATCCCTTCAGGCGATGAGCCTGTCAGGGCAGGCCCAGTTGTAGCCTCACGCTCCGGGTACGTAGGTTTCATTGTGTGTGCTCCCTCGCCGGCAGGTTATGCCAGGTTGGCCCTCGGTCTGACGTCGCTTTTCGGCAAAACCATCGAGAGTCCAGGGGGCCGATGTCGTGTTGTCCGCGTTAATGCCGACCCTTCGGCCCACCCGTGGGTGCGCGTCGTGAGATGCCGACGTGGGGGGACTGAAAGGCCGCTTCATTCCCCGGTGAGGCTACGTACCTGGACTCCGCTGGTAAAGCCTTTCTCGATTCTCAATGAGATCCGGGAGGCTGAGATGATCCTGGGCCTTACGTCATCGTGGGTGGGATCCGTCGAGGGCGAGGTTCCAGGCTGGAGTATCACCTCGGTCCGTCTGGTCAATGGTACGGATAACAAGGACTTCATGTTCGGTTCCGTAGAATTGTGGAGTCGTCACCCTATGGCGGGCCGGATTCTTGATGTAGCGATCCTTAAGGGTTTTGGGACCGATAAGGGGAAAGGTTACGGACATTTGGACATAGTCCCCCGGAAAGGGAGTGACCGGAATTGCGTTTAAGGATCAAGTTAGGTATCGAGCCCGGTTCATCGATCGATTTCAACTACCAATGGTATCTATCATCGGCCGTATACTCCTGCTTGTCGAGAGCGGCTCCGGACTTCACTAAAACGCTTCACGATGTCGGATTTCCCCACCTCGATGGACCATCTTTTAAATTCTTTACCTTCAGCAACCTTTGGGCCGGTAGGGGTAAGACAGGCATCGACGGGGGAAAGCTTGTTTTCGATACCGATCACCTGCTTTGGAGGTTCGCCTCACCCATACCGGCTGTTTCCACCCTCTTCGCGGAAGGGTTACTTTCGTTGGGGACGTTCCGGATAGCTGGCCTCGAAGCCGAAGTGATGGAAGTATCCGATGAAGGGTCACCTGATCTGGGGAAAGGCTCCGCCTCATTCAGTTGTATTTCGCCGCTTGTGGCTAGTGAAGCCGACGAGAGGCTCGGGCATCGGTATCTTACCCCGGACCAGGTCTCCTTTTGGGCTATCGTGGAGAACAATCTTTATAAAAAATGGGAGACCCTACACGGGACAGCCCCTAAGGACAAGGTCCTATTCAAGCCTGACCGCGATTATATCTCCTCCAGGAATACGGGGAAGAAGATCACTATCAAAGAGCGTTACATCGTGAAGGGCCACCTTGTCCCCTTTTCGGTGGAAGGTCCTCCGGAGCTTCTTTCTTTGGGGTACTACGCGGGTTTCGGCAGCCGCAACAGCCTGGGTTTCGGAATGGTCGAGGTATACAACAGGCGGTGATTCTGGAGGTTAAGACCATGCCTAATCAAGTCTTCCTCATAAAAAAAGTGGTTTTAAAAAGGAAAACCAACACTATAGAAATGGAAGATCCTTCCGGTGGGGGTAAAAGCCTGATCCCCATTCTCCAAATATCGGAGATCTTCGCCCTGGAAGGAGCGGACATCGATGGCCCCGCCCTAAACCTTCTGTCAGAAAAGAACGTCCCCGTCCATTTCTTTGACAAGGGTCATTTCTCAGGTTCCTGGATGCCCTTTATTTCAATACTCTCCGGTCAGGTCTCCCTCGCTCAGTACTCCTTTCTGTTAGATCACGAACTCAGACTTGAACTTGCCAAAGAAATAGTGAGGGGCGCGATCCGACTTCGATGCATGGCGGCAAGAAAATTGAAGCCTTCCAGCGTAGATCTTTGGGAAGATCGCTACCTCGCTCTTATGAGCAAGGTTTATCTCGAGACGAAGAAAGTCATCCCTGAAATAAAGGACCTGATAGGTGAATTGGATAACGAGAGGAGGCTCGAATTAGGGATGGACTCCTCTTCACTCCGCCTGCTCCAGGGGCTGGCTAAAGCTACGGTAATCGGAAGTTTCGCAAAACTATCTTTAGATTCGTGGGTTGGCGTCCTTCCCTTGGGCAACAGGTCCGATACTTGCCTTGTGGAGGACCTCTATTTCCTTTTCGAGCCTTTGTTTGTCGATCTATGGCCGTTTGAGTACCCCAAAGACGGTAAGACTCTGGAAGATGTACCCCGTTATTACAGGGACCATTACCGGCGACCGGCCGCCAGTGACGGGAAGAGGACTTGGAGTCTCCGGTCCTTGCCTGTCAGGGAGGGATACGCCTTGATATCCCACTTCATGGGAGAAAGCCAATACCGGTCGGTCCGAAAAGTGGAGTTCCCTCAGTGACGGACAGACCTGTCTCATTCGGGTGGTCTTTATGGTGCGCCAGGGCGGGCCAGCTTTTTGAGTGGGGGATATCTCCCCAAGGTGATAATGGAATATCAGGATTGGACGAGCAATGGTATCGTCACGGTGCCGAAGCTAACGTAGACCTTCTTGAAGAGGATGCCCATCCTTCCAACGTAGCTTTCATCGATGGCGGTCGGCTGGTCCAATCGTTGCCGGCCTTGACTTTCCCCGTTTGGGTTGGAGTGACCATCTTCTGGTTAAGAAAGATGGGTCTAAAAAAGGGTAAGGTCACCGATGGAAAGAGAACGGTTTCCGTAATTCTGTCGGAGAAAGCAGAACCCATATATTGTGAGTCTGAGGGGTCCCCATCCCGCTCAGTGAAAATGTTCCCGGGCTTTAAGTGTGCTAAATGCCCCTATGAGTTTTTTTGCCGGTTTACGAGGGAGGTCGCCTATGATGAGCATGACCGGTGAAAGGCCGGAGGTAATTCAGGGTTGGCGGGGTCCCCATCTTTCGATCTTCTTTCCCAGAAAAGTGGCGGTCAACCCCTTTATCCCTCTCAGAAAGGCCCAAATGGAAACAATGATATACCCCCAAAAAAGGGTTGAGGCCGATAAGGCACTTTTGTTGGGTGCATTGATGGAATATGACCGTTGGGCCCGAAGCTGTATCGATGCTCCCGGAAGCTTGCAGTCTCTTGTTCAGTCAACCAG
>JAAYIZ010000143.1 GCA_012523215.1 Thermovirga sp. | reverse complement strand
CCTTTTTGGCCAGCTCGGCCAGGTAGGCTTCGTCCACTTCGCCGACCAGGACGAGGTCGATGAGGCCCGAGTCGATGCCCTTCGCGTAGTCGCCGGTGACGAAGGCCAGTTCCACGTTGCCCAGGCGGGCGACGACCTGTTCGACAAGCCGGTCGAGGCCCACGGTCTTGGCGACGATACGCCGAATCTCGGGGAAAAGAGGGTGCTCCCGGTTGGCGTTGTAGAGAATGGTGCGGCCCTCGGACCTGGATTCCAGGATGCCGGCCTTCTGGAGGCGATTCAGTTCCACCCTGACCCCGTTGGTGGATTCGCCGAATTCGTCGGCCAGTTCCCGCAGGTAGGAGGTGGTGTCGGGGTTGATGAAGAACTTGAGAAGTAGTTTGATCCTGGTCTTCGAGGTGATGAAGCTTTCAAGCATAAGAAACCCCCAGGGACGTGAGATGTCGGACAGAACGACGTAAATCGTGAATCGCTTGGATCAGGTTCGCCAACGGTGAAGTGTAAGGAAAACCGCAAGACCAGGGCTTCTCACCCCAGAGAACGCCGACGAAGTACCCCGAACATAGTGAAGGGGTAGGATCAAGGTCAAAAACAACCCCAACCCTTTTCACCACATACAAGGTACTTTGGCTGCGTTCCGTCAACGTAGGGGAGAACGCGTTGCGATTCACGGTTGACGATTTACGTTATGATTTACGAGTAATTTTATTGCTCTTGATTGCAAAAAGCAAGGCGACCGAAGGCCCTTGGGGTCAGAGCTTGATTTTGAGCATTTGTATACCATAAGGACTAGAAGGCCGTGAGTTGGGAAACGGATCCGTGAATCGGAAATCGTGAAGCAAAGGCAAAAAGCGTAAACCGTGGAGCAAAAGCGAAAGGCGTAAACGGACAACGGGATATCAACCCAAGGAGCGAAGGTTGCGCCATGGGGGCCAAAGACTTCGGGATTGCAAGGCAAGGGTTCGCTGGAAGGTTTTTATTCGGTCTTGAGGGCTTCGCCCCAGTAATTCCAGGAGACGATGCGGATGGTGGGGATGTGGCCCATTTGAAGGCCTTCGAGCCCGAAGGAGGCGTCTTTGAGGAGGGCCGGGACGTCGCGGTCAAGATGGCAGCCGCCGGAGATGCCCTGCCAGCAGGGGTTGAGGACGCGCTGGCATTTCCTGACGGCGGGTGCGGGAGCCAGGCCGTGTTCGCTGAAGATGAGTCTGCCGCCGGTTTTGAGGACCCGGCGGATCTCCGTGAGGGCGGTGCGGGGATCGGGCAAGGAGCAGAGGGTGAAGGTCATGAGGACCGTGTCGAAGGTCTCGTCACCGAAGGGGATGTCTTCGGCGCCAGCCCGGATGAGTTCTACGTCGAGGCCGGAACGAGCGATGCGCTCGGCGGTGCGGCCCGGGAGGTGCATGAAGGGGTCGAGGGCGAAGATCTTTTCGACCTTCGCCCTGTCATAGTAGGCCATGTTGAGGCCGGTGCCGAAACCCACCTCCAGGATCCTGCCCGAGGCAAGGGGCACCACCCTCCCGCGCTGCTTCATGAGAGGGTCGATGCTCGCCGCGTGTTCTATGACATGGGGCAGGATCTTGTCACGATACCAGGACATGGAGGCAGCCTCCGTTAATCGTGAATCCCGAGACGAAAAACCTTAGGCTCGAAACGAAACTTCAAAGGCCGGCCCTGGAGAATTCATCACCGACGAAGTGACCCACAGGCAAAAGGGGCGGAAGATCGAATATTTGGGAAAAGCCTTAAACCGCACTGCGATAATCGTCCTCCGTGGTGAGAAATATTGTTTGAGGTCTCGTCGGGCCCTCAAAATATTGAACTTCACCATCGGTCCCGATCAAAAGATAGCTTTGATAAACCGGCGGAGCCAGGGCGTTTTCATTTTTTTCATCATCCAGTCCTCGGTGACCATTTTGTTGATCATCGAGACCGACGGGAAGGAGTGCTGCATCATCATCACGTGGTGCATCTTCTTTTTGTACTGGATGGCCATGGTCCATTCGTGGATGAGTTCGCTGGCGTTCTCGCCCACGATGGTGGCCCCGTGGATGCGCCCCCTGGGGTCAGTGACGATTTTTATGAAGCCGTCGGGGTGCCCATCGGCCACGGTGCGGCCGTAGGTGCGGAAGTCCTTTTTCGCTATTTCGACCCGGAGGCCCTTCTCCCGGGCCTGCTTTTCGGTGAGCCCCACCTGGGCCACCTCGGGCTCGGTGAAAACCGACCAGGGCACGGCGTAGCGCTCACGCTTGAGGATGTTGAGGATGGGCAGCGAAAGGGGCGACAGGGAGTGCATCAGGGCGAGCATCCCCTGGTGCATGGCGGCGTGGGAGAAGAGGTTCTGACCGTTGCAGTCGCCGACGGCGTAGATGTGGCGCCTGTTGGTGCGCAGGTAGCTGTCGACGG
>JAAYIZ010000142.1 GCA_012523215.1 Thermovirga sp. | reverse complement strand
CAAGAACACTTCCTTAGGGGTTCCTTCAGGGGAGAGTCCTGATATGAACGCTCACCCCGTCTTCGGGGTCGAAATCGCCCTTCAGCGACTTCAGCATCCCCGAGACACCGCCGGCGATGAACTCCCCGACGAAGGATTTGACGGGGATCCTCCTCTCCTTGCTGTAGACTTCGGCCGGCGAGGTCTCCGCCTTGCGGACCATGGTCACCACCAGTTCGGCCAGCTCCTCCTCCTGCCCTGTGCAGAAGTGCCTCTCCTTCCCGCAGGGGTTGTCCCTGTCGTAGAAGGCCACCACTCCCACGACCTCCTCGGGTATGCCCTCGGGGTCCCCGACCCATATCTTTGGAAGGGTCAGTTCCTTCCCCCCTTCCAGGAGAAGAAGATGCCTGCCGGGGAAGTAGGCGGCCGCCAGGCGTCCGGGATCCATGTCCTTTCTTCCATCTTCCACCCGAAGGCCGTCTGATCCCCAGAGCGCAACGGGGCCCGAGGCCTCCGCGAGCAGCCCCGAATCGGTCTCGGGGGGCGAGAGCACCTCCTCGTGGGTGCGCTTCACATAGGCCACGTCAAGACCCTTCTCCTCGAGGAGGGACAAGAGCTTTTTGCAGAGGGTGGTCTTACCGCTGTCCTTGAAACCGCTCACGGCCAGTATGAAGGGCACGGAGCGTCACCTCCTTTCGTTTTTTTCAGTTATCTTGCCGCATGTCCTGCCAGATCTTTCTGTAACCGTCAAGGAAGAAAAAGAACATCGAAAGGATAAGGGGCCCGACAAAAATGCCTATGAAGCCCCAGGTGGCGAGGCCCCCGACGACCCCGGTGAAGACTATCAGGATATGTACCTTGCTCCCCTCGGAGATAAACAAGGGCCGTATGAAGTTATCGATGGCGCTCACCACGAGCATCGCCCAAAGGGCCAGGAAAATGGCCGAACCCGTCTTGCCCTCCGCGAAGAGGTAGGCGGCCCCGGGGAGGAGGACGAGGGGCGTACCCACGAAGGGGATGATGGCAAGAAGGAACATGGCTCCCGCGAAAAGGAGAGGGCTGGGCAGCCCCACCCACCACCATCCGAATCCTCCAAGGACGGCCTGTATGCCCGCCGTGAAAGTGATGCCATAGACTACCGACTGTAGAATCTGCTCTGCCTTGCCGAATATCTCCTCTCTTTCGCTAAGCGAAAGGGGCAGTATCTCCCTGACATAGTCAAGGATCTTGTGACCGTCCCTGAGCATGAAGAAGGAGGCCACGGCTATGACGATCAACTGGTAGAACATCCGGAAGGCGTTGCTCAGGAACCCTCGGGAGACGGAGGCGATGTAGGTAGCGAACCACCTTCCGGACTGCCGGAAGGCATCGCCGATGTACTCGAAGTGCTCCACGTAGGGCGTGAGCCTCACCGAGAGCCAATGGGGGAGCATCTCGAGCAGCGTGGGCATTTCCACCCCCTCGAACTGCAGGAGGAGGTCGGCCACCCTGCCGTAAAGCCTGATCCCTTCCCTGGCGATCAGCGTTCCCATGAGGCCCGCGGGGACCACCAGGACCAGCAGGATTGCCGCGGTGGTTATCCCTGCCGCAAGGTTCGACCACTTGCAGGAGAACCCCTTCCTGTAGATCAGCAGGTAAAGGGGATAGGCAAAGAATGACAGAAGCGACGACCAGGCGAGGGGCCGCAGGAGCGGGAAGGACACCGTGAAGGAGAGCACGGAGAGCATGGCGAAGACCACGATGAAGGGCAGGTATACTCCCCACTGCCCCTGGGGTTTCATCCTCACCCCGTTACCCAAGACTCATGGATACCTCCGTTCCCTTCAGGCTTACGATTGAGGGCTCGATGCCGGCCTATTCCCATTCTATCGT
>JAAYIZ010000141.1 GCA_012523215.1 Thermovirga sp. | reverse complement strand
TCACCTTCAGGAGGCGTTCATCCAGGTTTACGGCGAGAAGGGTTCCCGCCACCGATCCTATGGAGGCCGGGATGCCCAGGGAGAGGGACTCCCTAAGGGAAAGCACGCCTTCCCTCTTGAACTGCCCCGTGGCAACCAGGTTTTGAAGGAGGATGCCGACCCGGTTGGTGGCATTGGCCGATGAGGCATCCAGACCGAGAAAGATCAGGAAGGGAAGGCTGAGAAGAGATCCGCCCCCGGCCACTACGTTGATGAAACCGGTCACCCCTCCAAGCAGGGTCGCAAGAACCAGCATCACAGGAGTCAAATCAGGTGCCTCCATGGGAACTCGAATCTCAACCAGGCGCCATTCTAACACACAACGGGCAGGCCATAACGCCCTGAGGTGATATAATTAGTTAATACAGGAAGGGAGGGAAATCCCATGCGTTACGCCATTACCGAGTACGAAGCCTTTCTTCGTTTAAGCGACGGCGAGGAGCTGCATGCATCGATAGCCGCAGCCTGCGAGGAGTACTCCATCGACTCGGCCATCCTGTTGGGAGGGTTGGGAATGGCCAAGGAGATAACCTTCGGCTGGTACACGGGGAAGGAGTATGTCCGCGAGCGGATGGAAGGGACCTTTGAAGTCGCATCGCTGAGCGGTGACGTCAGCCGGAGGGAGGGTGTTCTCTACCCTCACATCCACGCCGTCTTCAACGGGATGGACCACGCTTCGCTGAGCGGGCACGTCCTGAAGGTCGTCACTTTTCATAACCTGGAAGTCTTCATCCGCCCCTTGAGGTCCCTTCGGCTCAACCGGGAATTCGACGGATGGCTGGAGGCCATTGTGCCCGAGAAGCGTTAAACCTCCTTCTTTATATCCGCCTCGATCCCGCCTATGTAGCCCGCCAGGTCTCTTGGGTTGACGGGAAAGAAGCTGTGTTCCGTTCCAGCGGCCGCCCACACCTTCTGGAAACGAAAAAGATCCTCATCTATCAGTGCACAGGGCAGTGAAGGAAACCCCACCGGGGGGACACCGCCCACCTCGAAACCCATGTGCTCCAGGACCCACTCCGCCCTTGCCATGGAAACCTTCCTGGCTTCAAGGAAGATCTTCACCTTTTTCAGGTCTATCCTGTTCGGCCCCGACATCAGGGCGATAACTGGTTTGCCGTCGGCCAAGAGGACGAGGGTCTTCAAAATCTCCTCGGGCGGTGCCCCCACGCTTCTGGAGGCGTCTTCCACGGTCCTTATGGTCTCTTGGCTGAAATGGATCTCGCCCCGATAACCCGCTTCGTTCAGGAAGGCCCGAACCCTTTCCACGGGATCCACGGTGGTCTCTTCCGGATATGGAGTCCCCTCGTTCATTGCAGTTGATCCCCCTTTTTCGCGATATCAGGGTACATTGCCCTGTAAACATACCTGTTCGCCATGACCTGGCGTACGAATTCCCTGGTCTCCCCGTAAGGAATATCCTCCACCCATTCCTCGATCGGTCCCTTGGGCGGAAGCCATCTCCCGACGGCCCCCTGGCCGGCATTGTAGGCGGCCACGGCGAACTCGATCCTATCAAATATTCGCGTCAACCTGGAAAAGTGATGAGCACCCAAGAGGATGTTCTTGGCGGGATCGAAATATTCGCCCTCCTTTTCACCGAGCAACAGCGCGTTTTCCCTGGCGGTGGGTGGCATCAGCTGCATCAGGCCCATGGCGCCGGCGCTGCTGTACGCCTCCTCGTCGAAGGCGCTCTCACGGCGCATGATGGCCCAAATATCCAAGGGATCGACGCCGAACCTGGCGGAGGCCGCCGTCACATCCCTTTCCCTGGCCCTCGGGTAGAGCCCCTCCAGGAGCGTGCGAGGGATGGGGTCGGACCGGGCAAGCAGGTACGCCAGCGGGATTGA
>JAAYIZ010000140.1 GCA_012523215.1 Thermovirga sp. | reverse complement strand
GTTTACGGCGGCATCCCTACCGCCGTGGCCGTAGTCGCTCTCTTCCTGTTTTCAGCATATAGGGCCCTTATTTTATCCAAAGAAAAGGGTGGAAGACGCTGGTTCTGGATCGCGGTTTCCGTTTCTATACTTTCCCATCACTTTTTAGGCCTCGCGGGGGATGTTTTTTCAGATCGATTCAAGTTTGCCTGTATTTTCTGGTATTTCCTGGGTTTTACCGGAAGGGTTGAAAGGGAATGAATCAAACCCACCCAGGTCAACGGAAGAGCTGGTCATGGAGTAAGAACCGGGCCGTCTTCCTCGATAGGGATGGAGTGATAATAGAGGAGAAAGGTTTTGTTTTCGAACCCGATGATGTGGTCCTCGTCGACGCCGCGGCGGAAGCGATAATAAGAATGTCCTTGATGGGGCTGAAGATCGTTGTTCTTACAAACCAGTCGGGAATTGGCAGAGGGCTGTTCAATGAGGAGAGCTACAAAAAAGTGTTGAGGAGAATGGTCCAGCTTTTGGAAAAAAGCGGCGCAAGACTGGACGGGGTTTATCACTGCCCTCATGCCCCATGGGAAGGTTGCGATTGCCGGAAGCCAAAACCCGACCTGGCCTTAAAGGCCGCGAAGGATCTGGGTATAAGCCTGTCCAGGTCTTTTGTCGTAGGCGACAAGAGGTCCGATATGGAACTGGCCCGGACGATAGGGTCAAAAGGGATCCTGGTGAGGACCGGTTACGGCCTGCGGACGGAAATGGAAGGAAACCCTGTTTGGGATGCGGTGGCGGATAGCATCGTTGGAGCCGCCGAGGTCATACAAAAATGGGTCGAGGGAGAGGAAGATGGTGCTTGAGAGGATGGACCCCGGCCTGGATGGCCGTCTGAAAGGGATGGTTTCGGCATCGTTTTTCGAGACAGCAGAGGCGCTGAAAAAGCTACTCCTCCGAGGAGGTGGCTCCATCCTGGATGCGGCTTTCCTGATAGTGGATTCAATAAAAGCGGGTGGTAAACTGATGCTCTGCGGCAACGGGGGGAGCGCCGCGGACTGCCAGCATATGGCCGCCGAGTTCGTTTGCCGGCTTACCGGCGAGAGGGAGCGCCCGGCCTTGCCGGCTCTTGCTCTCACCACGGACTCCTCATTCCTTACGGCTTTCTGCAACGATTACTGTTTCGAGGACGTATTCGTTCGCCAGGTACAGGCCCTGGGGCGGCCCGGGGACGTGCTCATGGGCATCAGCACCAGCGGGAGTTCCGAGAATATCAAAAGAGCTGTCAGGGTGGCAAAAAAGATGGAGGTAAAAACCATAGCGCTGACGCGCCAGGGAGGGACAATCGGTGAATTGACCGACGTCGCCATAGAGATCGATTCAGAAAAAACAGCGGTAATACAGAACGTGCATCTTGCCGTGGAGCACGCACTCTGCCAGATTGTCGAAGAACTGATCTTCGGAGAGACTCCGGCAAGCCCGGGGGGTGACCTCCCTTGATCATTGTCACCGGGGGGGCCGGGTTTATTGGCAGTAATCTTATTGCCGGACTGAATAGGGTTGGCTTCCACGACATCCTGGTCGTCGACCATATGGGCAAGACGGAGAAGTACAAGAATCTAAGGGGTTTAAAATTCTCCGACCTGATCGACAGGGCAGCCTTCAGGGAGCTGGTCAGGCACGGGGCTTTCGAGGGGAAGCGTATTCGGGCCCTGTTCCACCAGGGAGCGTGTTCGGACACCCTGAACGTCGACGGGGACTACATGGTCGACAATAATTACCGATACTCCAGGGTACTGTTGGATTACGCCGCTTCCAGAGGCTTCCAGTTTATCTACGCTTCCTCCGCTTCGGTCTACGGGTCGGGGAAGAGGGGGTTCAAAGAGGAGCCGGAGTGCGAATTTCCCCTAAACTTGTATGCTTTTTCGAAACTCCTTTTCGACAATCATGTCAGGCGTGTCCTCCCCTTTGCAAGGTCCCAGGTGGTTGGGCTCAGGTATTTCAACGTTTTCGGTCCCCAGGAGATGCACAAGGGCCGCATGGCATCTATTGTTTTCCATGCCTTCAATAATATTGCCGCTAAGGGTTCTGTCGGTCTCTTCGAGGGATCCGGCGGCTTCGGCCCGGGAGAACAGCGAAGGGATTTCCTCCCCGTCGAGGATGCCGTCAGGGTCAACCTCTTCTTCCTTGAGCATGGTGAAAAGTCCGGCATTTTTAATTGCGGGACAGGCAAGTCGTGTTCCTTCCTGGAATTGGCAAATTCGGTCATCGATTCTCTGGGGAAAGGCCAGGTGGAATTTATCCCCTTCCCCGAAGACTTGAAGAGAAAGTACCAGAGTTTTACCGAGGCCGACCTTTCCAAACTGAGGTCCGCTGGCTTCCTTGAAGATTTTTCGACCCTGGAGGGATCCGTCGAAAGATACGTCAACCTTTTGGAGAAAAATGGTGGATACTTATTTGGGGAGGGCGATTGAGGTGACCTCGAAAGAAAGCGCCCGGGAGATACTCGGAAGAGGTTTTTCCGGTTCAAGGATACTGGTAGTTGGTGATCTCATCCTGGACCAGACCTACGAGGGTATTACGGAAAGGATATCGCCTGAGGCTCCTATCCCTGTCGTCGAAATCAGTTCCTGCCGCAATGGTCTTGGAGGGGCCGGTAACGTCGCTCACAACCTTGCCCGGTTAGGGTGCGAAGTGGAATTGGCGGCTGTCATTGGAGACGACGGCGAAGGGGTACTCGTAACGGAATTGCTTGATTCCAAAGGCATAGAGAATGGGCTTGTCACTTCGGAAAAAAGGATGACCACTAAAAAGGTAAGGATCGTCTCGGCAAGACAGCAGATGCTGAGGTTGGATTTCGAGTACGC
>JAAYIZ010000139.1 GCA_012523215.1 Thermovirga sp. | reverse complement strand
TTTGGCTCCTCGGGCAGGACTCGAACCTGCAACCTAGTGGTTAACAGCCACCCGCTCTGCCTATTGAGCTACCGAGGAATATCGAACCACAAAAAGGGCTGAAGTGGAGGCGGCACCCGGATTCGAACCGGGGATAAAGGATTTGCAGTCCTCTGCCTTACCACTTGGCTATGCCGCCCGCAAAGAGAAAATGGAGCGGAAGACGGGATTTGAACCCGCGACCCCAACCTTGGCAAGGTTGTGCTCTACCCCTGAGCTACTTCCGCCTCACAACCCCATGTATTTTCATGGTGGCGAGACCCAGAATCGAACTGGGGACACGCGGATTTTCAGTCCGCTGCTCTACCTACTGAGCTATCTCGCCTTTTTTCAAGGAGTTGGCGGGGCTGACGAGACTCGAACTCGCGACCTCCGGCGTGACAGGCCGGCGCTCTAACCGACTGAGCTACAACCCCGTTCATCTATTATAACCGTTGAGAAGATTCCTGGTGGGCGAAACAGGGTTCGAACCTGTGACCCCCTGCTTGTAAGGCAGGTGCTCTTCCGCTGAGCTATCCGCCCCAAGGCGCCAGAGTGGCGCGAAGGTTAGTATATCGACCCCCCGATGGTCTGTCAACAAGGGTGGGAGTAGACTATAAAGAGGCAGGATGACCAGCGAACGGAAAGGTGGAGGGGTGATCGAAAATGGGGGATCACAGCCTGAGCGGGCGGTACCGGGGCCGCTACGGTGTCCTGGGGGCGGTCATGCTGGGGAGCATCCTGGGGCCCATCGACGCGAGCATCGTCAACACGATCCTGCCCACGATCACCAGCAGTTTCGGCGTGGGCATTTCCACGGCCCAATGGGTGACCATGATCTACCTCCTCTCCATCAGCAGCCTCCTGCTCTTTTACGGCCGCCTGGGCGATATCCTGGGGTACCGGAAGGTCTACCTCTTCGGCCTCCTGGGTTTCGTGGCGGCTTCGGGGTTGTGCAGCCTCGCTTCGACGATCCGGTGGCTCATCGCCTTCCGCGCCTTCCAGGGGCTGACCGCGGGGCTGACTATGGCGGTGCCCTTCGCCATCGTGACAGCCTCGTTCCCCCCTGAGGAGCGGGGCAAGGCCCTGGGGATCAACGCCGTCAGCATCTCCGTCGGCCTGGCGCTGGGGCCATCCCTGGGCGGGTTCATCACCTCCCTGGCGAGCTGGCGCCTCGTGTTCCTCATCAACGTGCCCATCGGTCTCGCCGCCCTGGCCTGGGGC
The DNA here is from genome assembly GCA_012523215.1 of Thermovirga sp. Classification (NCBI taxonomy): domain Bacteria; kingdom Thermotogati; phylum Synergistota; class Synergistia; order Synergistales; family Thermovirgaceae; genus Thermovirga; species Thermovirga sp. Next base: position 826 of record JAAYIZ010000139.1, on the reverse strand, counting down.
TGGCTCGTCATCCCCGAGCTGAAGGGCCAGCCCGGCAGGATCGATGCGGGGGGCGTGGTCACGGCGTTCATCTCCCTCTTTTCCATCCTTTTCTTCGTCCGCCGCCTCCAGGGCCACGGCCTGGACCGGGTCTCGGGGCTGGTACTGCTGGCGGCCGTATCGGCGGGGGCCGCCTTCTTCCGGATCGAGAGGAGGTCGCCGCAGCCGCTGCTCGACCTCGACCTTTTCCGGAACCGTACCTTCACCTTCGCCAACGTGAGCGCCCTGCTCAACTTCATGTCCCAGTACGTGATGGTTTTCGTCACTCCCTTCTTCCTCCAGGGGCTACTGGGGTACCCACCCAACAGGGTGGGACTGATCATGACTGCCTTCCCGCTGGCCACCATGGCGGTGGCCCCCTTCAGCGGCTCCCTCTCCGACCGGGTGGGCTCCAGGGCCCCAGCCTGCGCAGGCGCCGCCCTTTGCGCCCTGGCCCTTCTCCTCATGGGCGGACTGTCGGCCTTATCGGGGGCGGCCGACGTGGCCTGGAGGCTGGCCCTCTTCGGCGTCGGCACCGGCCTTTTCCAGTCCCCTAACCACAGCGCGGTGATGGGGAACGCCCCGAGGTCCCACCTGGGGGTGGCTTCGGGGATCCTCGGCACGATGCGCAACGTGGGGATGGTCTTCGGCGTTGCGGCCGGTGGGGCGGTGCTCTTCGCTTTCGCCCCGCCGGGGGCCTTTCAAAAGGCCCTGCTCGGACCCGCGGAAAGGGCGGCCTTTTCCTCCGCGCTGGGGTACGCCTATGTGGTCGGGGCGGTCATGGCGGCGATGTCGGCGGTCACGTCCC
>JAAYIZ010000138.1 GCA_012523215.1 Thermovirga sp. | reverse complement strand
TTCCTTTGTAAGAAAGGGTACTTTAAGGAAATTTGCCTATATTCGATTACCGATGGAGAGAGGGGTTCAGGCGTAAGGGCCAGGAATAGGCTCCGAGGGCAGCCGCGGGGGACCACAGCTGAAAAAGGCAGCCTTGAGCGCAGGTGCTATAAGGCTTTCCAGGTCCTTCTCGGCGCGGAAGCCGATCGATACGCCAGGCCCGGGGACGGAATGACTGCTTTCCGCTACCTAATTGATTACACTATTAAGTGATAATCCAACATATTTGGTAGAATGATAGTAGATAGTTGGGATTTCGCAAGGAGGAACCCGCATCCAGGTCCGCCCAGCCTTGCTGTGGCTTTGTTATAAGCCCGATGTGACTACGGTCGAGATCGATCCGGGCCGTTACCTCCGGCGATTCCTTTTACGAGCTCTGGGCTATCCAAGGAATCTAGTGCCTGTAAGTGACGCGAACCTCCAGGTTGTTCGAAAAAACCTTGAAACAAGCAACCCTTTGAAGGGAGGGTCGGGAAACTGCGAGAAGAGTTTCATCAATTGTGTAGGTCTGACACCCAAAAGGGGGTGATAGGTTTGGTCAGGAATACATTAATTTGTACTGTTGGCACAAGCCTTTTTGAGGGCAACCTGGCTCGCTTATCGGAAGACACTCCAGATCTGCCGGAGAACTGGAAGGTGTTGAAAGAATACTTCGAATCCAAAAACTGGAGCCTCCTGACAAAAGAAATGCTCAAACTTGACCCTACTCTGCGGGTATGCGGGGCAGAGATCAACACCATCGAGGAATCCAAGAAAAAGGGTTTTATTACGCTAGAAAAGTTGTATTTCCTGGTCTCCGATACCGAGTACGGCAAAGGCACCGGCGAATTCCTGAAAAAATACTATTCGGCAAGGACGGACCTGGATCTAAAGATGCTGGATTATTTTGTCGTGGAAGACCTCCAGGACAAAAACTCTGAAGACTTCAAGATCAAGGGTCTGCGTAACCTGGTACGGGAGGCCTCAAAGCTCATACGGCAATCGGGGGGGCCCCGGTATGCAGCCATCAACGCCACCGGTGGTTACAAGGCCCAGATCGCCGTCGCGGTAATCCTCGGTCAGGTCCTTTCGATCCCCGTCCTCTACCAGCACGAAAAGTTCCCCCAGATCATTGACTTTCCACCCTTGCCCGTTTCTTTCGATTATGACCTGCTGGGAGAGAATGCCCACCTGCTTGCCCGGTTCGAAAACGGAAAAACTCTGGAATCGGGCGAACTGGGCGAAGTGGACGAGAAACTAAGGGTTCTCCTCGAGGAGGTTGATGTCAGCGGCTCCAGATTATTCGGACTCGGCGCGGTGGGGCAGATCTTCATTGAAGGTTTCCGCATCAGGAATCCCAAACCGCCTAACCTGGTGGATGCCGGCGAGAGGAAAAGCGAACCCTCTTTTCGAAAAGACCACTACCCCGAGGGGTTTGAAGATTTTGTCAGGAAGGTCTGTAAGGAAGTAGGCTGGATAGTCACGGCCTGGTCGCTCCCTTACGACAAGCAGAAATCCATCAGGGGCATTGGTTTTTCGGTTAAGGAGATCGACGGCGAGAAAAGATTGGTCGGACATTACGAAGATCGTAACAATTTTGGGGCCAGGTTCCAGCTGAGCCTCACCGATGAATCCGCCACGGCGCTGACGTGGGCCGCAGTGACGTTGAACGACAAGTATGCGTAGACCCGGTAAAACTTGGCCGTCCAGGGGGTGATGCGATGCATGGAAGCCCGCTCCAGGTTTGGCTCGATACCTGAAGCAAAAGGGGGAAACTGATGACCGTGGATGAATTGAGGAGCCTTTTGAACAATGTGGTAATGGGTGGTTTTTTACACGACGTGGGTAAGCTCGTCCAGCGCGCCACGAAAAAAAGGGTCAACCACATGGAGGGGGGGCCCAATGGCTTGAAGAGCTGGGGCAGCCTTGGGAAAGCTATTCATGGGCGGCAAGGTATCACAACACAGACCCAAGAGCGGGCATCAGGCTCGAGGACCTGAAAGATCGTTCAAAATCCCTTGCCGCGGCCATTATCGCCCATTCCGACAGCCTTTCGGCCTCAGAAAGGGAAGAAGTGACCGGACAATGGGATCCCGACGTCCCGCTTTGGAACATTTTTGATCGTGTAAGTATCGATGGGCAACCGGAAAAAACTTCGCCGCGGACCTTTTTTCCGATAGCGCCATTGGATGACACCGGCATGATCCTGCCCGAACCCGCCACTAACAGGTCGATGGAATTCAATTATTCAGCGATCGAAGACGGCCTGAGTGGCACTCTGGCATTGGGAGAGGGTCGAGCGATCGGTCCCAACTGGCTTGACAGGGTCCTGGAAAGATATCTGGCTTTTGTGCCCAGCGAAACGGCCGTGGGAGAAGGCCGTTATCCCGACATATCCCTTTACGATCATCTCAGGACAACCGCCATGATAGGTCTCTGCCTCGCCGGGGTTGTCTTCGAAAAACACGCTGATCTGACCGGACAAAAGGACCCGATGGCGGCCTTCGAAGAGGTCCAGAAAAGGCTGAGGCCCGACAAAGCTGCTCCTTTCCTGATGGTGGAGGCCGATATAAGGGGGATCCAGCGCTATATTTACGACATAGGAAGCAAGAAGGCCCTGCGCGGGCTACGATCAAGGTCCTTCTATATCGAAGCCATGCAAGAAAAGCTCATCTTCGAGCTTCTATCGATCCTCGGGTTCCCTCGAAGCCAGCTTCTCTTCGTCGGCGGCGGGCACTGGATCATGGTTCTCCCCAACACGGCCTCGGTCATTGAAAAGGTCGAAGGGTTCAGGGACGAGGTCAACAGGCGCCTTCTCAAAGAAGAAGGCGGGCGCTTGTCCATATCCATGGCCTGGAACGCCTTTTCCTGGAGGACCCTTGCTGAAAAAAGGGTTGACCAGGCTTTCCGGGAAATGGGTGAAAAACTCTCGATGGAACGTTCGCGCCCATTCAAAGGTGTCCTTGGGGAGACCCTCGGGAGCCTGAACGACCACCACCTTCATGGCAGCTGCACCGTGTGTGGGAAGAGGACCGACGCCTTGAAGCCTTTGGATCGGGAGGACGCCGACCTATTCTGCCGGCATTGTATCGAACTGGTAGATGCCGGTAAGGCTCTGGGCTCCTCGGAGAGTCGTTACCTCTACATGGCTTGAGGGTCGGGGGAAGGCACTTTCAGTATTTTGGGGTCCCCTTTCCCTGTATCGACAAAGGCTGAGGATATATCGGGAACCTCCCCCCTGGTGCTGGTCCTCAAGGAACCCCACGGGAACCTCCGAAAGGAGGATGATCGCTTTGTATCCATGCCATGGGCCGGATACGCGTCGGACGCCGAGATCGAGAAGATCGTACAGTCGGGCTGCATTGGAGCGAACAAGATCGCGGCCCTTCGTATGGACGTGGATAACCTTGGCAGGATCTTCAGCGAGGGGTTATCGGGCGATGGTGACTCCTCGTACAGCCTTTCTAGAGTAGCGACTCTATCGAGGCTCCTGACGCACTTTTTCAAGATAAATATCCCGCATATCGCCTACAAACCAAAAACCAGGCTTGTCGAAGGTGCCCTTGAGGGTCCCCGGAGGATGATCCTCGTCTATTCCGGCGGCGATGACCTCTTTGCCATAGGCGCTTGGAACGAGATAGCGGAGTTCTCTATGGATGTAACTGATCATTTCAAGGATTTCACCGGCGACAACCCCTCGGTGACCATTTCCGGGGGAATGATCATGGCCGACGACAAGGCTCCTGTCTATCAGCTTGCCGATTCGGCCGGGATGGCCGAGGAGCATGCCAAGCAACACGTATCGGAGGGTGTCAGTAAGGGCAGCCTTTCCCTTTTCTTCGTGCCGGACCCGGGGACCCCTTCCAGGAAACCCAGAGAATTTGCCTTTAGCGCAAAGAACGAGCTACCCGTTCTCAAGGGGCAGATCCTCCAGTTCCTAAAGGGCTCGACGCTGTTGAAGCAGCAGGACGGCAGAAGGATAAAGCTGAATATGGACAGGGCTTTCCTTAGGAGGATCATGGCTCTGGAAGAAATGGATCTATCAGGGGATGAGCGGTGGAAGATCCATGCCGCTTACGCTGGCGCTCGGTCGGACCGTGAATTCGAAAAGAAGGCCTTTAGCGACATGGAGTCTTCGGATAGCCGAGCTATCAGGGTCGCTCGAGTAGCGGCGCAGTGGGCCGATTACCTGATCCGATAGGATCTAAGGAGGTATACGAATGTCGCAACCTACACCAGCTCAGGCAGCGGGAACAAGTATCCAGGGGTACATACAGCGGATCAAGAGCCTTCCATCCTTGCAGGAACTCACGGCGGAAAAGCTCGTTGAGATGACACGATCCCTGGGGAAACGATTCGCTGAAAAGAAAGTACCCGCTTCGCAGATTTACAAGTTCCACGAGCATATCATCAGGCTTGCCACGAACGTTTCAGCCGGCAGGGTGGAGCCGTCGGAGGCGAAGATCCTCAGTTACCACCTATCTTATGCTGCCGCAAGGATCACCAACGTTGATCAGCGTAACGCGATGAAAGAGCTTGCCTCCTTCTTCGATGCCGCCCTGGAGAAGACCGGTACGGCCGGGGACATCGTCAGGCTCCGGCAAATATCCGAGGCGGTCGTCGCCTATCACAAATTCTTTGGCGGGCGGAATTAGCCCTCGAAAGGAGACCACCATGGGAAGCAGGAAACCGATAATCGGGAAAGCTGTCATAACCGGTGAGATCATTTGCAGGACGGGGCTCCATATCGGCGGTTCCGATACGGAGCTCTCCATCGGAGGGATGGATAATCCCGTCATAAGGGACCCCCTTTCCAGGCAGCCCTACGTACCCGGCAGTTCCCTTAAGGGAAAGCTGAGGTCCTTGCTCGAAAGGTCCCTGGACAAGGAATTCAACAAAAAGGGCGGCTTTGAAATATGGAGGCACGAATGCAACGACCCCGCCTGTCCCGTGTGCCGCCTTTTCGGGGCTAGTACTGAGGGCAGGGGGGGGCGCAACATACCCTCCAGGCTGCAGGTGAGGGATGCGTTCCTTACTGAAGAAAGCCTCAAGAGGCTGTCAGAACTGGATGAAGGGCTTCCCTACACCGAGTGGAAGTCCGAGAACAGTCTCGACCGGGTCACTTGCGCTGCCATGCCGAGGCCTATTGAGAGAGTACCCGCCAGTTCCGCTTTTTCCTTCGAGATCGTATACACCGTTGAGGATGCCGACCAGGTTAAGGAAGATCTGGACAACCTGCAGGCCCTGTTCGGACTGTTGGAGGACGACTCCCTCGGGGGTGGGGGCAGCAGGGGGAGCGGGAAGGTCTCTTTGAAAATAGCTTCGGTGATGTTAAAGCCCATAGAGACTTACATCTCCGGTGAAGAGCCTGTCGCTATCGATCTCAACGGGCAGACCCTTGGGACAGTCCTTGCCGGGAAGTTGATACCGTCATGAAGAACAATGCCTTGGTGTTGACCCTTTGCTTCAAGCAAGGTATCCGCCAGGGCGGTCTTGTAGGGGATGTCAACCGGCAGGAGAAGGGCTTGAACGCCAGCTCCATCTGGGGAGGGCTGGGGTGGGCCTGTGACTCCCTCTTTGGTCCGTCGAGGACCGAAGAGATAATACGGTCCTGCAGGCTTTCTTCGTTGCTCTGGAGGTGTGAGGACCAATGGTTCGTGCCGGCTCCGGCGGTAGCCGTTAGTGGATTGTCCTTTGATCAGGCCCGAAGGGCTAGGAAACTTTCCTGGGTCCCGGTGGATTCCCTGGGACCCATGCTTGCCGGTGTGGACGTACCTGAGGCAGTCGAACTGTTCGTCGAAGACGTGACGGTCTCGGCCGCCCTCGACAGGTCCACCAACGCCGCCGTGCCCTACTACAGGAGGAGGATCGAGCCTCGGGAGGGTGTCGAAGGAGTGATCGTCGCGGAAGGACCCGGAGAGATGCTGGAAGATCTGGGCAAGGCATTCTGCCTCCTGGGCGACAATGGTCTTGGAGGGGAGAGGAGCAGCGGGTGGGGTGTTTTCCGCCCGGGCAAGATCGAGGCGAAACATACCCCCTTTGCCCCTCTTCTTGAAAACGAAGGTTTTCGATACCTGACGCTGGGCTCATTTCTGCCCGCTAACGATGAGATCGAGAAGGTCGAGACCATGGAAGATCCCGCCGGTTACACCCTATGCCGACAGAGGGGTTTCGTCGGTGAAACGGACGAGATCAAACCTACCGTGGTTTCGATAGGCCCGGGTTCTCTCCTTGATTTCCGGCCCGAAGGGTGCCTCCTGGATATTACCCCCCCGGCTACGGGTCACCCAGTAATCTTCAATGGAAGGACCCCATCCATAGCAGTGAATTTTCCAAGTGAAGGGGGGCGGGAATAATGGCGAAGCTCCCATGGAAGCTTTCCAGGTACCGGTGCACTCTCACGCCCCTTTCACCCTTGCACATAGGTACAAAGGACCCAAACCCCGCCTGCCGATATGTCCTCCCTGACGGTAGGGGGTTCGGGCTGTGCCTGAGGGAGTCCTTCGTAGTATCAAAACTGAAGGATGCCCAGATCTCGATAAAGGATTACATGGAAAAACCCTTCCCTCCGGGTGGTCTTCCCCGCGGTGAGGCTGAATTGGAAAAGGTTAAGGCCTACGATATAGAATTCACGAAGGCGGCAAAGGAATTGAACAAGGAAGCCCGTCCATTCATCAGGGACGGATTTGGACGGCCCTACATCCCAGGTTCATCCCTTAAAGGGGTGTTGAGGACTGGTTTGGTGTTCTCGTCCTTGCTCAATGATGACGAGAAAAGGAAAGAGCTAGCCCAAGATAGGAATATAAAAGATGTCATTACTATGATGAGGCGCTCAAGCAAAGACAACATCGGCGCCATTCGTAAACGAAACACGGCAAGAGAAAGAACGATCGAAGGTCTGTTCAGATCCGG
>JAAYIZ010000137.1 GCA_012523215.1 Thermovirga sp. | reverse complement strand
TGCCTCTTCGAGGGGTGGGAGAGTAGGACGCCGCCGGAAACCTTTCTTTTTCTTTTTCATTTAAAGGCCGGTGAAGGGCCGTAGGGAACGGGAAAACCATCGATTCGATAACCCAGGGCCGGAGGCAAATGCCTCCGGCCCTTTTGTAGGGTACCGTGAACCGTAAGTGCCGTGAGATACATCGCAAATCGCAAGAGCAAAACAATAAGCCTATGAATTTGACCTTTAAATTCACGATTAACGGCCCTTACGATTCACGGTTTTCCGTTCTTGGATGGTACCAAAAAGGTTTATACTGGAAGCATGTATTATAAAGACGATACCGTCTATTATCCACAGGACGAGATGAACACCGTCCTTTTGCCCGTCACGACTGGATGCTCTTACAACCGGTGTGCCTTCTGCTCCATGTACAAAGACACAAAGTACGCCGAGGTTCCCTTTCCAGCCATCGAGGCTGAACTGAAAAGCGGATATACCTACACCGAGAAGGTCTTCCTAACGGGAGCGGATCCCCTGTCGATAGGTTTCAAGAAAATGAAGCAGCTCCTCGACGCCATAGGCCATTATCTCCCCTACTGTGCCAGGGTGGCATCCTACGCCTCCATCAAAAATCTCTCCAGGTATTCCCTGGAGGAACTTTCCTTTCTCCACGACGCTGGTCTCAGGCTGCTCTACATAGGTTTCGAATCGGGCAGGGACGATGTGCTCAGGTTGATGAAAAAGGGTCACTCCGTAGAAGAAGCCGTAGAGCAGGCCCAAAAACTCAACGAAGCCAGGTTACCCTTTAATACCGTGATTATGTATGGCATAGCGGGGGAAGAAGAGTCCGTAAAAAACGCATTGTCCACCGCCGAAATGATAAACTGCTTCAAGACGAACACGATAATAACGATGAACCTGGTGATCTTCTACGGTACGGAGCTGGAAAACATGGTTAAAAAGGGCGAATTCACTCCTCCCGGTGCGAAGGAACGCCTGCTGGAAATTAGAACTCTCCTGGAAAACCTCTTTCCCCGGGATCAGACTGTTTTTGATACAACCCATCCATCGAATATCATAAAAATCTCCGGTACCCTCCCTCAGGATAGACAAAGGCTGCTAACTGAGGTAAACAGGCACCTGGACCAAGCTTGATCCGGCAGGTCCCCTAAGCTTAACTTCTCCTCAAGCGGGAGGGCATCCTCAGGTATAATTTCAGCACGTACCATTTCAGGCCACCTTCGAAGACCCTCCCCTCCCTGGAATACCTGTGACGGACAAAACTCCCCGTTATGCGGGAAAGTTCCCTTTCACGGCCGGGGAACCTTTCTATTAGCCTGTCCAGGTATTCGTAGGCCGTTTCGTCAGGCCTCCTGGGACTTCCCTTGCTCTTTCCCCAGAGGAGCAGGGATCGATAAGCCTGTCCCGCGCCGATAGGAAGCGGCAAGAAGACCGCTATCAAAAGGGCCAGGCGCTTCATGGCCCGGAAAAGACCGGCCAGGAAATCCCTGAAGGTTACCCTAGACCAAGCTTCGCCCTCGGCCCTGCCGGACCTTTTCTGGAAGAGAAAGCTTAAGAGCAGCCACAGCAGGTAGAGAATCCCCAGGAGGGCTAGCACCGCGATAAAGATCGCCATGCCCCAGAGGAGATACCGAATGAAAGACCCAGACTCACCGGGCGGCATCAGACCTTCTTCGGCGACGGCAAACCCTCCCTCCGGGCCTGCCGGGACCTGTTGTCGAGGTACCAGCTTCATGAGCCGGAAGATGGCCAGTAGCACGGCAGTCAGTGCCTGTAGCAGGAGGCCGAAGAAGGGCTTGCTGAACTCAACCACCGACCCTGCCGGTTTTTCCAACAGGGAAAGGGCATCGGAATGCCCGATCACCCACATCGGTACCAATAGGGCCGCCAGTGCCGCCAGGGACGGCAGGGAGCGGCTGTGCCCGTGACCAGCTATCTCCTCCCGGGAACCGAAAAAGAGCATCAGCACGTTCGACAGGATAGCCAGGAACAGAAGCCCCCGCACACCCGGCAAGTGAATGTTGAAGGACGAGGCCAGCAGCAGCACCAGGAAGAAGGTCGCCATGTTTATATCAAAGAGCCCATAACGAGGAGGGTTCTTCGTCCACGCGAGGAAGGCCGTCCGGCCTCCTCCGGCCGCCAAAAGGGGCCAGGTGGCCCAAAAACCCATCAGCCCCTGAAGATCTCCGGGTAATGAAAAAAGTCCCGCCTGGCCCCTCCCGCACAAAAGGGCGGCCAGGAAGACGGAAAGGTTGACCAGAACGATGGCCAGGTATCGAAAGTTCCCCCTGCGCATGGCCAGGTTGGCCGCCGCCACCGATGAGGCCATGGTCAGAAAGGTCCAGGGATTCACGAATCCTTTCGCCCCGAGGCCCGATAGCGCGTAAAGGTAGAGGAGGCTGAAGTTCAACGATTCGCCGGCGACCAGGAACATCCTGAAAAGCAGGCTTGTCATAACCTCGATACCTCCAACGTACCCAACACTTCGGTCCCGATCCTGCCTTCAATAGGGGAGTCATCGGAGCCATCGCGGCGTATGACAATGATCGTCGTACCCCAGGGCAAGAGCCTTGATTCCACGGACAAGAGTTCCTTGAAGGGTAACGCCGTAGGAAGTTCCGCCCTTGCCAGCGCTTCGAGGGCCAGGCTGGGCTGGGAAGGGCCGGAGCCCACCGGGAGGGAGACCGGGCCTGACCGACCGTGACGGGACAGGTTGGACACGAGGCCGAAGGGCACCTTCTTCTCGTCGGCCCAAACCGCCAGGGTGGCTGCCACCGAAAGGGCCTTCTCCATGGACAGTCCGGGCAGTTGGAATCTGTCCCCATCCAGGGCTATGCACAGCCTTAGGTCGGCCGTATGTTCCAACACCTTGGCCAGGAGTTTCCCGTGCCGGGCGCTCGCCTTCCAGTGGATCCGTCGTGCCGGCGTATCCGGTGTGTAGTCCCGCAGGCTGGATACCCTCGTAAGGTCCGGCATGAAGGGCCTATCAGACCGCGTATCGCCCATCAGGTGGCGCTGGGCAAATTCCTGGTCCTCCAGGTCCAGCAACACGGGGTAGACGAGGACCTCCTGGGGACCCCCGAATGGTTTTTCCCTTGAAAAGAGCCCCAGAGGGTCCTTTGAGACGACCTTGCCCTGGGGAATGTCGTAACAGCCCCTGGAAAGGCCCCTGACGTGGAAAGTTGAAAGGACCTCGCCGGATCGGCCCAGGAGGACCCTACGAGGGCTACCGGGTAACCCGCCCTCAAGAGCAGGGGTGATCTCATCGAGGCCTTCGGGAAAGGACTGGAATAACTCCAGGGACACGGGCAACCTTTTCTCGTTCCGGACATTGACTGAAAGGGTCGCCTCGTCACCCGGGAAAAGTCGCAACCGGCACGCCTCGCGGTCAGCGGACAGACCGCGGAGACCGTGGTCGGCCCAAAGCCTGCAGGCGGTCAGTATCAGGAGGACGGCGATGAGAAAAGACGCCGGGAGGTAGAACCCCCTGGCCAGAAGCAGGGTCACACCGACGGCGGTGATGACCCGGACGGGGAATAGGGTGGCGATGGACGTGACCCGCTGTGCTTCCTGCATGGGGTCACCCCCGGTCGCTCTCGACAGGGACGGGGGATTTTGAGAGTATATCGGCCACCACGGAAAGCCCGGTGTTCCCGCGGTACCTTTCCTCCCGGTGAAGAAGCAGTCGGTGGGCCAGGACATAGGGCGCGAGGTACTTCACGTCGTCGGGGATCACGTAGGGTCTTTCCCTGATGAACGCCCAGGCTTTCGATGCCTTGAAGAGCGCCAACGACCCCCTGGGGCTCGCGCCGAGCTCCACTGCGGGGTGTTCCCGCGACGCCCTGACCAGGGAGATGATGTAAGCCGTAAGCGATGGGTTCACGAAGACTTCCGCCGCTTCGTCCTGCCAGGACAGGATGTCCTCGCCGGAGACCACGTCCCCGATCCTCGAAAGGGCCGTGCTCTTACCATGGGTCAGCAGGATCTCTTCCTCTTCCTCGGCGGTCGGGTAGCCCATATCCACTTTGAGAAGGAAACGGTCCAGCTGGGCTTCAGGGAGAGGAAAAGTCCCTTCCATTTCAATGGGGTTCTGGGTGGCCATCACCATGAAGGGCGATGGCAGGGGGAAGGTCTGCCCGTCCACCGTGGCCTGATGCTCCTCCATGGACTCCAGCAGGCTGGACTGGGTCCGGGGGACAGCCCGGTTGATCTCGTCCACCAGGAGAATATTCGTCATTACCGGGCCCGGTCGGAAAGTGAACTCCCCGTTCTTTTTGTCGTAGGTGAAAAACCCTGTTACGTCCGTCGGCATAAGGTCAGGCGTGCACTGCAGGCGCCGGAACTTCATCCGGCACGAGGCTGCAATGGCCCGGGCCATGAGGGTCTTGCCCACACCCGGCACGTCCTCCACCAGGATATGACCCCTGGCGATGAGCCCCACCAGGAACAGGTCCAGGGCCCCTTCCTTACCGATGACCACCCGAGATACGTTCTCCCTCAATAGAGATACCTTGCTCTGCATAAACACACCTCTTCCTTCGGACGCGGCTCAAATTGACCTCGATTATAACAAGATACACCCACCGAACGACCACCGCGGCCGCGATATGCTTGTTTCATCGCGGATGAAGAAAAGAAGAGGCTTGTCTCCATAGCCGATTTCCCAGGTTCAAAGACGTCATCGATCTGATCGGCAACGGCTGGTTTCCAGTAGATAGAAAATGAGCTGGCACCCCCCGGATGTCCACATAAGACAAAGAAGGTTACAGGGATGCAGGGTTTCTGGGCTTCAGCCACTCAGAGCGGGCTCGCGGTGGCCGTCGGGGGCTGTAGAGGCTGACGAAGGCGTTCAGGGGTCAACAAGTAGGCATTAACAGCATTGCCTGTGAATATTCCTGTAGGGGCAAGGAGGGCGAAAAAGAGGCCGGAACTTGAGATAGGCAGGATTACTATTAAGTCCACTACGCGCGATGTAGTGTCCATGTATGCCAGGAAGGGAAAAAGTCGTATCCATTATCGGGTAGTGGATGAATATGAGGGAGAAACTTTGAATGAGAAACACACAAGAACTTCGATCAGACCTCTGAAATTCAGAGATTTTTTAGACTTCTTTCTTGAGGCTTGGTCTTTCATGGATGTCCTGTCTTTGAATTTCGATGAGGATTTAGAGGGTATGCTGGGATTCTTCCGGGCCGATTCAGAATTTTACCCTGATTTCCATGATGCGCTGGAAGACAAAGTTATAGATAAATTTTGGAAGGGCCATGACCAGGATAGCCAAGAATGAAGGCGCCAGGATCCAGTCACGCCAACGAAAAACAAGTACGCCAAACGCACGAAAATTTCTGAAGCCAAATTCCAGCAACCTCAAGCTTTTTTCCCTGGAACTGAGCGCCGTTCAGATCCAAAACCTGACCGGACTGAACAGAAACACCGTCAACAGATAGGTAACAGAGATCCGTTCCCGCATTGCCCTGCACTGCGAAGCTCAATCTCCTTTCGAAGGAGAAGTAGAAGTCGGCGAAAGCTTTTCGGGGCTCGCAGAATCAAAGTAAAACGTGGCCGTGGTGCCTTGGGGAAGACCGTTGTCTTTGGCATCTTCAAGCGCAACTGCGGGGTCAGCACCCAAGTCGTGCCCGATTGCAGGAGAGCTACCCTACAGGCAGTCATCCGTGGCCGGGTTTATCCCGGAGCGTCGTATATAGAGATGGACGGCGCGCAACAATGGGCTTGTCGACCTTGGGTACAAGAAGCATTACCGTGTTGACCACGGCAACAATAAATTTGCCCGGGGCAAGGCTCACATCACCGGAATCGAGAGTATCTGGTGTCGAGGCAGTCGCTTTTCCCGATTCAAAGGGTCCAGGGCTGGCGAAAACCGGCTATCCTTGACCTGCCTCGCCCGCCCCCGCATAATCTTTCATGAAGGGAACAAAATTGGTGGAGGCTCAGCCTTGAATCCTGGACCCTTTAAGAACGAAGGAGAACTCCGGCACGTCCCGGCCAGCGATGAGCAGAATCGCTAATCCTGGACCCTTTAAGAACGAAGGAGAACCCGCCGGCATCGACGCCCAGACCCAACGATACTACTCCCGCAACGCTTCCCCCCTGGCCGAGTCATACCGTTTCGCCTCCGGCGGCATTGAAACCTGGTTCGACACGGCCTTCCCCAAAGGCGCCAGGATACTCGACGTGGGCTGCGCGGCCGGCCGTGACGTTTCCCTGCTCCTTGAAGGAGGCTGGGACGCTTTCGGCGTCGACCCCTGCCCCGAACTCATCGACGAGGGCCTCCACTACGATGCCGCCCTAAAGGGGCGTATCTCCGTGGACGCGCTCCCGGCCCTTGCCACGATCCCCGACGGCTCCTTCAGCGGCGTCCTCTGCTCGGCCGTATTGATGCACCTGCGCGAGGAGTCCCTTTTCGATGCCGTCTTCGGCTTGAGGAGGGTACTCAAAGGGGGTGGGAGGCTGCTGGTGTCTTTGCCCCTCGACCCGCTGGGGGAGCCTCTCACCGGCCGTGACGAGCGAGGCCGCTTCCACAACGGCCTCTCGCCGGTGAGGCTGGAACTGCTCCTTTCACGACTTGGCTTCACCTGCATCGGCAGGGGTGAGAACTCCGACGCCCTCGGCAGGACAGGGAAGAAGTGGGGGGTCCTCCTTTTTGTCTTGGGAACCGATGGGATCGAAAGAAGCATCGACCGGATAGAATCGGTCCTAAACAGGGACCGAAAGGTGGCCACCTATAAACTGGCCCTTTTTCGGGCTCTCGCCGAAATGGGAATAACCCAGTACAACAAGGTGAGATGGCTTCCCGGCGGCTTGGTCGCTCTACCTCTCAAGGCGGTCGCCGAAAAATGGCTTGAGTATTACTGGCCCCTAATCCCCAGCGAAATCTTCATCCCCCAAATCCAGGGAGAAAACCCGCTGTCGAGGAAACCCGTCGCTTTCCGCAGTTTGATGAAAGAATTAGCTTCAAGGTACACGTTCTGAGGAGGACTCCCGGCGTTTCTCCTCGAGGCCAGGTCGGGAAATTTTCCTCCGGGAGAGAAAGAACTCTACTCGAAGCTCCTGCGAAAGCTTTCAGACACCATACGGACGGGTCCGGTGACCCATTCTGGAGGCGGTGGAACTTTGAGGCGGGTCTTTCAGTTCGACCCACCCACCGCTTCCATAATCATGGAAAAAGGTATTTGGCAGGAATTTTGCCTGATGGGACCCTGGATCAGGGACGCCGCGGTCCTACGATGGGCCGAACTATCGGAAAGAATCTCCAGGGGGCGGGTTAAGCCGGACAGGTATTCTCTCTCTTGGCAGAAAATCCCCTCCCGGAAAGGGAAGTAACCGATGCCAGGAATATCTTCCAAAGACCCGGGTTCCATGAATGCGTGTGGACAGGAGAACCCCTGGATAAAAAGAACCTTGCCATTGACCACGCTATCCCCTTTTCCCTTTGGCGCTGCAACGATCTCTGGAACCTCTTCCCCGTGAATAAACGAATCAACCTCCATAAAAGCGACAAGCTTCCTTCAAGGCGGCTCATCCTCGCCAGGAAGGGGAGCATCTGCGGCACTTGGGAACACTACCACCAGGAATACCCGGCCCGCTTCGGCACTGAAACCGAATCCTTCTGCGGAAGGGAAATAGCGGGTCGCGCACAATGGCAGGATAGGTTGTTCTCCCTTTTCGCGGAAGCCGTGGAGGTGACGGCCCTTCTGAGGGGCGCCGAAAGGTGGGAACCCTAGAGGTAATGCTGTATTATAAGGGCATTAGAGTAGGGGTGGGGATAAATGCGTGCTTATATCGGAGTTACAGACAGCGATTGGTATAAGACCCTTTCCCAAATACCCGAACTTGAAGAAGTCAACTTCTGGCAGCCTGGTGGTAGACGCCGATTCAAAGCCCTCAACCAAGGTGAATTGTTTTTGTTCAAATTGCACAGCCCCAATAATTTTATCGTTGGTGGGGGAGTATTTGCCTATTCCACAATCCTTCCTGCGTCTCTAGCTTGGGATACCTTTGGAAGATCCAACGGAGCAGATTCCTTTGCCCAAATGCGCCAGAGAATAGCAAAATACCGTAAGACAAAAGAAGATCCTTTCAATGATTACTCAATCGGTTGTATTCTTTTAACGCAACCCTTCTTTTTCCCAAAAACTAGATGGGTTCCCGTCCCCGATGACTGGAGTCTTAATATCGTCCAGGGCAAAACCTATGACCTAAAGACAGAGCCGGGTTCGACAGTTTTCAACGAATTGAGAATTTCTCAACTTTTTTCCAATGGTAATCTTTTTAATACAGCTAGAGTCGGCCGGGGCGAACCGGTCGGGGTGGAAAAGTACGGCAAAGCGACATTAATTACTCCCAGATTGGGGCAAGGTGCTTTCAGGATAATGGTTACCGATGCTTACGAACGAAGGTGTGCGGTAACGAATGAAAAAGTATTACCTGTTTTGGAAGCGGCACACATCAAACCCTATGGGGCGGGTGGGGAGCATAAATTAGACAATGGGCTTTTGTTAAGGAGTGACCTGCACCTTTTGTTCGACAGAGGCTATGTCACGGTAACCCCTGATCATCACCTGGAAGTCAGCAGAAAGATCAGGGAGGAATTCGAGAACGGAAGAGATTATTACGCTCTTCAAGGCAAAAAAATTTGGATTCCTACAGAACCATCAAAATGTCCAGGAATTCTTAACCTGACCTGGCACAACGAGAATATTTTTAGGGGATAGGGAATAATAAATTGCGGAAGATCCCTTTTTGAAATTACAAGCGAAGAACCAACCTATGCTAGGAGCGTTCATCAATTCGCGGATGAATTTGCAAAAGCCAAATGGAATGAAATGAAAGCCAGCCGAAAAATGGGATTGCTCTAACCTGGAGCTGTCAATTTACACTCAGATTCCTAACGTACACCTGCAGGAAAATAGATGACTACTTAGTGCGGGAATCTGGGTGTCCCTAGTCAGATGTAAGGCCTCGCCGGATTCTTGAGCGGGGACCCCAAAAACCCGCGGGGACTAAATACCCCTTATATCCTGATAATGCCGCCTTCGGCGGCCGATGCCGCCAGTTTCGCGTAAAGGCCGAGGATGCCTTTATATTCCTTCTTCGGCGGCCTCACCCGGTGCTTCAAGCGGTAGGTGATCTCCTCCGGCGACAAGTCGACGTCAAGCCTCTTGTTCTTGATATCTATGGTTATCCTGTCCCCGTCATTTACGGCGGCTATCGGCCCATCCTCGGCGGCTTCCGGCGAGATGTGCCCGACGAAGCAGCCGTTGTTCGTCCCGGAAAAGCGGCCGTCCGTTATCAGGGCGGTCTTTTTCGCCAGGCCGCGCCCGTAAAGCAGCTTCATGGCGAAGTACATTTCTCTCATCCCGGGACCGCCCCTGGGCCCTTCGTTGCGGATAACTATCACGTCGCCCTCACTGATCTTCCCCGAGAGGATAGCTTCGTTGGCGTCTTCCTCGCCTTCGAAGACCTTCGCCGGTCCTGAGAAAAAGTGCATAGAAGGATCGATCGCTATGGGTTTTGTTATGCTAGTGCCCGGTGCGAGGTTTCCCCTGAGGACGGCAAGCCCCCCCGTCCTGCTGAAGGGGTCTCTTTTTGAGCGTATGACCCTCCTGTCGACCTCGAAGGGGTGAGACCACTTCTCCAGGTTCTCCCCAAGGGTCTCGCCGCTCACGGTCAGGCAGGAGAGGTCTACATCGTCGTGCAGTTCCTTCATCACCTGGGGGATACCCCCGGCGCGGTAAAAATCCTCCATATCGTACTCGGAGGCGGGGTTGATCCTCGCGATGGATGGGATCGTGTCGCTTGCCCTGTCGTAGATGCCCATCATGGTTTCCGCGCCCACACCTATCTCGTTGGCGATCGCGGAAAGATGGATAAAGGTATTCGTGGATCCCCCCGTGGCGGCCATTACCCTGGCGGTGTTTTCGAGGGAAGCCTTTGTAATGATCCTCCGCGCCGTGATGCCCCCGTTGACGAGATCCACGATAGCCCTGCCTGTCTCTTCCGCGGCCCTCATCCTCGCAGAGGAGGTCGCGGGGATCAGGGACGACCCCGTGAGCGACAGGCCCATGGCTTCGGCCGCGCATCCCATGGAATTCGCCGTGCCGTAGTAGGAGCATGACCCGCAGGAGGGGGCGGCATAGTCTTCCAATCGGGAAAACCCCTCTTTGCTTATCAGGCCGGCGCTGAGCATGCCCACGGCCTCGGATACCGATGTGGAATCGCTCTTCCGCCCGTCGAATTCGATGCCGCCGGCCATGGGGCCGCCCACGAGCAGTATGGCCGGCAGGTCGAGCCTGGCCGCCGCCATGAGCATCCCCGGTACGATCTTGTCGCAGGAACCCAACAGGACGATACCGTCAAGCCTGTGGGCTTCGGCCATCGACTCGATGTCGAAGGCGATGAGATCTCTTGTGGGTAGAATATACCTCATGCCGGCGTGTCCGCAGCCCTGGGCGTCGCAGGCGCCTATGACGCCGAATTCAACGGCCGCTCCACCCGCCCTGAGTATTCCCTTTTTAACGAACTCAGCCACGTTCCTGAGGTTGTAGTGTCCGGGTACTAGTTCGTTCCAGGAGTTGGCTATGCCGATGAGGGGCCCTTCAAGGTCGCGGTCGGAGAACCCCATGGACTTGTAGAGCGCGCGGTTTTCGGTGAACATTAGTTCTGAAAGTATCTCGGAACTCCTGTACTTCATAGGTCCTTCCCCCCCGTGCTGTTTTATTGCCGGAGAAAGAAATCCTTCATAATGTTGCTCTCGCTTTTTCCGATATGTTCGTAGAGCAGGTTTGACAGGCCCTTGGCGTCCCTTGCGCGCAGTTTTTCCAGGATCTCCAGGTGCTGGTCGATGGTTTCAAAGATGTTGGCTAGCGACTGGGCCGAGAGTCTCTGAAAAAGTTGTATCTGGGCGTGGTAGTTCGCGATAATGGCCCCGATGCGTTTATTTGTCCCATAATCGGTAATTGTCATGTGCGTCCGGTAGTCCATCTCGGAGACCTTGGAAAGGTCTACTTCCCCCGAGGAAGCGGCTTTTTTCAGGGCCTTCCAGTCCTTTTCCATTTCGTCGATCTTTTCCTCGGGGATCCTGTTCACGGCCGTCAAAGCCGCGAAGGGTTCCAGGAGCTTCCTGATGTCGTAGATCTCCTTCAGGTCCTCCAGGGAGATCCTCGAAACGAAGGCCCCTTTCTGGGGGATGATCGTGACGTAACCGTCCTGCTCAAGGCACCGTAAAGCCTCACGGATAGGAGTCCTGCTCACGCCTATCTCCTTCGCGAGCTGGTTTTCCGGCAGGGGTGAACCCATCACGATCTGCCCCGATTCTATCGCTTCACGGATCCACCCGTATGCCTTCGCCCAACTGGCCCTACCGTTGCCATTCATGGCTCCGCCTCCCAAAGAATGAGTCCGATGTATACAGGGAATATACATTAAAAATTCTAATTTGTCTATAGAATCCATTCTGATTTAATATTATACACTCCCTTCTATCATCGCGTTATCTCCTGTTCTCATTGACATAATAATCGTAGATGATATTATCCAAAATATAAGTGCCCTTAACGCTATACTGAAGATCATCCGTTTAAGGTTGCCCGATCAGGATCTGTGACTGAAAGCAGTATACAGGCTACACATCTTGAACGTTCCAATCCTATGCGGAGATGATGTCAGCCCATGAGATATGATATCCCCTACGGGGACAGGAAGGTCGGTTTTGAAGCGCCCGAAGAATCCGTAATATTCAAGGGCGAAATGTCCAATATCCCCCCCTTAAAAGACCTCAAAGACACCCTTGTATCATCGCTCGAATCGCCCCTTGGAACCCCGCCGCTCAAGGATCTCGCCCGAGGAAAGAAGAACATCGTCTTCCTAGTCGAGGACAGCACCCGCAGTACGCCTCTCGACATCATAATGCCGCTGATCACGGGATACCTCGAAGAAAACGGCGTTCCCGACGATGCCATGAGTTTCCTCACGGCTCCGGGGACCCACAGGATAATGACCGACCGGGAAATTCTTGAAAAACTCGGCCCCGAAATGGTGCGGCGATTCAAGGTGGTACAGCATGACGCGACGGTCGCCGAGGATATGGTGGATATTGGAACGGTCATGGCGGGTGATTACAAGATCCCCGCCCACGTTAACCGCTACGCCTTGGCCTCGGACCTCCTCGTTGGTATAGGGAACATCGTTCCCCATTGTGACGCCGGTTACGCCGGGGGAGCCAAGATCCTGCAGCCGGGGGTCTGCGACTTTGTCACCACCTCCGCCACCCACGCCGCCGCCGGTTTTTGTCCCGATATACCCCTGGGAGTGGCCAACGGCAACCCCTGCCGCGAAGGGATAGAGGAAGTGGCGAGGATCGCCGGGCTCGCTTTCATCGTCAATATAGTCAAAAATTACCAGGGTGAAATAGCAGGGGTTTTCTCGGGCGATTTCATTAGGGCTCACAGGGAGGGAATAAAGCTCGCCGAAAAGTCCTTCAGGATCACGGTGCCCGAGCCCGCGGATATAGTGATAGTGAGTTCGTGGCCTTCCGATATGGACTATTGGCAAGCCACCAAGGGCGTCAGCTGCGCCTATTTCGCCGTGAAAAAGGGCGGTGTCATCATTTTCGCCGCGCCCTGTGGTGAGGGTCTCGCCCATAACCACCCCCTCTTCAGGGAATGGCTTTCCCTTCCTCTGGACGAAGCGCTACGGAGGCTGCGAGCGGCCTCGCCGGAGGACGTGGAAGCCGATATGGTATCGGCGGTACTCGCCATATGCAACTGCCGCGCGAGAGAAAAGGCAAAGATCTTTTCCGTTACCGAGGGTCTGACGGAGGAGGACATCGCCGCCATGCAGTACACGCCCTTCCCTACAGTCCAGGAGGCCCTGGACAAAGCCCTGGAGCTCATCCCCGGCGCAACGATAGGCATTATCCCGATGGGTGGGATTTCGCTGCCCATCATAGGCAGATCACAATAAAGAAAGGCGGCTGACCATGTTTCTCACAGACGAAGAGAAGCGGATACTGGACGGGTCCGAGGGCCCGGGAAAGCAGAAGGCGATGGAAATGCTCTACGCCCTCGGGCTCACCTTCGACGCGGAAAAGTTGATACCCGTTAAGCGTGCCCATGTCGCGCTCAGCGGGCAGGAGGGTGATACCTATTGGTGCGAACTCCTTGTCAGCGGAGGAGCTACCTGTGCGATCACACCGACGACGAACCCCTATTGGGATACATGCTACCTTACAAAATTTTTTGACGTGACGAAGGAAGAACTCGACCTGGCAAACCGTACCGGTGAGGCCTACCGCAAAATAGGTGCAAAACTCACCTACCACTGCGCCCCAGGGCTGAGCACGGGCGTTCCCTTTTTCGGCGAACACATCGCCTATTCAGAATCCAGCGCGACACCCTACGTCAACGGCGCCCTCGGCGCCCGCTCCAACCGGGAGTCGTCCATAAGCGCCTTGGCCGCGGCGGTGATAGGTAAAACACCCTATTACGGTTTTCACATCGATGAGAACAGGCACGGCCACCTCCTGATCGAGGTCGAAGCCGAATTAAAGGATTGCTACGACTGGGGTATTCTCGGGCACTGCGTTGGCGAGTTGGCAGGTTACCATAATCCCGTCCTTCGTTTCAAACACAAAGTCAACCCTGGGCCGGAAGACTACCTTTATTTCGGAGCCGAGGCAGCCACAAGCGGCGCCGTCGCCATGTACCATATGGTCGGCGTCACGCCAGAAGCGTCCACTATCGAAGCCGCCTTCGGAGGCGGGAAGGTGCCGGCCGCCGCGGCCGTGATCGCCGATAAGGAGCTTAAAGACAGGGAAGCCAAGCTTACCCCCGCTACGGGCGATATCAACCTGGTCATGCTGGGGTGCCCTCACTACACCTACGACCAACTCTTGGAAGTCGAAAAGCTTTTTGCGGAGAGAAAGGTAAGCCATAATACGGCTTTCTGGATCCTGGCGGAAGCGGGCGCCGTCGAGCTGGCCGAACGCTCGCACCTTCGCCAGAAGCTTGAGCTCCTTGGGGTTCGAATGGTGGGGGACACCTGTATCGATGAGCCCTGCTGGAAATCCTTTGAAGGAAGCCTTGGACTGACGGACTCCCCTAAGTGCGCCTATTACAGGGAGCGCCGCGGGCAGCCCTTCGCGATCCGCAGACTTTCCGAATGCGTCGAGGCAGCGATAAAAGGGAGGATAGACTGATGTCTCAGGATGTAAAAGTCTACAAATGCCGCAAGATAGTCAAGGGTTGTGCCGAGGGTGAGGCGGTCGTATCCAAAGACGCCATGTGCTTTTATTTGACGGACCCCGAGACCGGTGAAGTTATTGAAAGGAATCACGCCATCCACGGGAAAAGCATCGCAAACAAAATCCTGGTGCTTAAATCCGGCAAAGGCAGCTCGGTGGTCCAGGTGGACGGCTTTTACCAGCTTTGGATGAAGCAGAACCTGCCGGCGGCCATAATACTAGTAGAGGCGGAGCCTGTCATCGTATCGGCAGCGGTCATGGTCGAATGCACCATGGTGGATCGGATGGAGGCCGACCCCTATGAAGTGATAGAGGACGGAGACCATGTAGAGGTCGACGCCGAGAAGGGGGAGGTCAGGGTAAGGAAGGAAGCCGCGTAGCGGCCCTTCGATAGCGACGCCCCAAGGGCGTTTCTATAAAAAAGGTAATAAATAAAAGGGGGAAAGAGCGGTGAGAAAGCTTCTTGCGGTCTTTACGGTAATGGCATTGCTCGCGGTAATGGCCGGAGCAGCCTTCGCAGCCCCGGAATATACTATCAAGGTTGCCTACATCGGTTCTGATTCGCACCCAACTATGAGAGCTATGAAGGAGTATTTCGTGAAGCCGATCGAGGAAGGTTCCCGGGGAAGGATCAAGGTAGAACTCTACCCCAACGCGCAGCTTGGGGGCGACCGCGAAATCTCGGAAGGGGTACAGATGGGAACGATCCAGATGGCCATCCCGGCTTCCGCACCTCTTGCGGGATTTGACAAGAGGGTCCAGGTTTTGGAACTACCCTATCTTTTCACGACGAAAAAGGCGGCTTTTGAAGCAGCAGACGGCCTTCTTGGCGAAAAGCTCAATTCCTACCTGGCGGCAAAGGGCATGTATATTCTAGGTTTCCAGGAAAATGGATTCCGGCATGTGACCAACAACAGAGGTCCTGTCAAGACCCCCGCGGACCTGAAGGGGATAAAGATCCGCACCATGGAGAATCCGATACACCTTGCGTTTTTCAAGGCTATTGGCGCCAACCCCACGCCCATGAGCTGGGGAGAACTCTACACTGCCCTGCAGCAGGGGACCGTTGACGCCCAGGAGAACCCATATGCGATGATTGTCGATGGTAAATTTTACGAAGTCCAGAAGTACGTTTCAGAGACGGGTCACGTGTTTTCCTTCGAAGTCCTGATTGCCAACAAGAAGTTCATGGACAGTCTTCCCTCCGACCTCAACGAACTCGTGGTCAAGGCAGCCCGGGACGCCACTTTGAAACAGCGCGAATACATGGATGAAGAAGAGGCCGCCTTCAAGGAAGAGGTAATCAAGGGAGGAATGACCGCAAACTCTCTTACGCCCGAAGAGAAAGAACCCTTTGTGGAAGCTGCTGAAAAGATCTACCCGATGTTTGAAAATGATTTCGGCGAGGAGGTCATGGAAATACTGAAGCAAGTACGGAAATAACCCTTCATTCCGTACTTCCGCTCCCGCCCTGCCGGGCGGGAGCGGCTTTTTGCGCTAGAAAGGGGATGCATGATGACGTTAAAAAAATTACTCCACAATTTCGAGGAGTACTTTTGTGTCTGGATCATGGCGATTATGACCATATTGGTCTTCCTCCAGGTTGTAATGAGGTATGTATTCTCGAGTTCGCTTTCCTGGAGCGAAGAGTTGGCGCGCTTTATCTTCCTTTGGCTTTCCTGGATGGGCGCCAGCTATGCCGTGAGGGAAAGAAGCCATTTCAGGGTCGAGATGTTCATAAATATGATAAAAGGAAAAACGCGGGTATTTTTCGAATATATTATTCTGCTGGCTTGGTTTTCCTTCTGCTTTTTTCTTGCCTGGCAGGGAACCAAACTCCTCGTCTTCCTCCAGGGAACAGGTCAGATATCGACGGCGATGAGCATGCCCATGACCTGGCCTTACGCTTCAGTGCCGGTGGCAAGCACATTGATGTGTGTCAGGCTGATTATCGAGATGTATGCGCTTCACAAGCGTGGACTACCCAAGCCTGCGAATCCCGCCGTTGATGTGCTGGAATAGAGACAGTCATGGAAGCGGTAATCCTTTTTTTCATCTTAATTGTCACAATAATAGTGAGTATCCCTATCGGCATCACGTTGGGTTTGTCGACGTGCATAGCTATGATGCTTACTTCGGACATACCCATGCTGATGATCGCTCAAAAAGCCGTTACTGGTCTTGACTCTTTCCCACTTCTAGCGATACCCTTCTTTATCCTTGCCGGAGCCTTAATGTGCACCGGGGGCATTTCCCGCCGCCTTGTCGCGTTGGCGGAAAGCCTTGTTGGTTTCATCGTTGGAGGCCTTGCCATGGTGACGGTACTGGCCTGCATGTTTTTCGCGGCGATCTCCGGTTCCGGTCCTGCGACGGTCTCGGCCATCGGCTCTTTTATGATCCCCTCTATGAAAGAGAGGAAATATGATGCGGGTTTCGCCGCTGCCATCACTGCGGCGGCGGGAACGATTGGTGTCATCATCCCCCCCAGTATCCCTTTCGTGATCTATGGCGTGGTCGCTCAGTGTTCCATAGGCGATATGTTCATAGCGGGCATAATTCCGGGAATTATAATCGGCATCTCCTTGATGTCCGTTTGTTATTTTACTGCCAGGAAACGAAATTACATTTCCATGACCGAGCGCCCTAAATTCTCGGAAGTTTCGAAAGCCTTTAAAGAAGCTATCTGGGCACTACTGGTCCCCGTAATAATCCTTGGCGGGATCTACGGGGGAATTTTTACTCCCACGGAGGCTGCGGTTGTCGCCGTAGTCTATTCCGTCGTCATTGGCAAATTCGTATACCGAGAATTGGATATGAATGCCATTTACGATTGCCTGAAGTCAACTGGGTTGATAAATGGAGCCACATCTTTCCTGATCGGGCTTTCGATGGCCTTCGCGAGCTACCTGGCGATGGCGCAGATACCCGCGAAGATCGCAGCCTTGCTCGTTACCTTTGTGGACAGCCCCTACGTGCTAATGCTGATTATCAATGTTTTCCTACTGGTTCTGGGCTGCTTTGTCGACAACATCCCAGCGGTCATCATTTTGACACCCATTCTTCTGCCGGTGGTCCGTATGATAGGTATCGACACAATACATTTCGGAATAATAATAACCGTGAACCTCGCGATTGGTTTCATCTCTCCCCCCTATGGTATAAACCTCTTTGTTGCCTCGGCCATATCAGGAGAGAGCATAGAGAGTATTTCGAAAGAGATCATCCCTTCCTTTATCGCCATGGTCGCATGCTTAATGCTTTTTACTTACTTCCCAATCCTTTCCATGGGATTGGTGCGATTACTGAGGTGAACCAACCGATCATTTTAATTTGACCCAAGGGCGGCCGACTCCATTTTGTCAGCCGCTTTTTCTTTGTAAAAGACCCCGGCTAGCAAAAGGTCGATTTAAAGTTTTCCATCGCTTTTATGTTCGAGAAGAAGGGGTAGTATAAAAACACAGATCTTGGTTTTTGGCTCCGGCGATGCCGATTTTCTGAGCTAACTCATCGTCAAGACACACGTCATACGTCCTGCCCTTGTTCGTCTTCCCGCAGGCCTAGCTGTCCTTCCTGTCGGCCTCCAGGATGAACGGGGGCACTCCCTTGGGACTTCAGCTATATGCGCTTGCCGAAGAGGGTAAGGAGGTGCGAAGCGTAGTCCCAATTGTAGCCCGTTATCTCCGTGATGCGATACAGGATCTGATCCTCATCTTTCTTCGATGCCTTGCGGTACTCATCCGCCGACTTGACGATAACTTCCCTTCTGGAAACCATTGAGGGCCTCACTCGTCCTTCTCCCTTCCCCCCGGGGCATGCCCTTCGAGAAGATGCTATACCTTTCCCTTTCATCCTTGGGTGAGGCAACGTTTCAATTTCGCTTAGATTTTTGATGAGGCAACTCGGAGATTGACTGATACGAGAATGGCTAGTATAGCGAACCGTGGTTTGCCGATCCTTTTGGTTCGTCATATCCGTCCTTTTCGTTTGCGCTTCTCACGCGGTCTTTTGACCTCCTTTTGCTACGTGAACAATACTTGAGACAACTATCCCACCCCATATCTGTCACCAACACCCATATGATGGATCTAAATTTACATCCAGATTCCCGCACATGGATACAATCTTTAGGTGAAGTCTTGTAAACGGATATGGCATTCTTTGTTCAGGAAGGACCTGGACGGGGGGTGCCGGCCGTGGCTAAGCTAAAGGAGCATCACATCCTGGGTGCGGAAGAACTAGCAAACCACAAAAGCATCAGGGATATAGCGTCCACCTTTGGCGTGGACGAAAGCACCTTGAGATACAGGCTCGAACGGCATCGGACAGGAGCCGTGGATGGCAGATCGCTCCAGGAGGAAGCGTGCGCTCCCTTCCGACCCCTTGTCCTCGAGTGGATACAGGAGCAGGAAGGGCAGGAGCGGCCGGAATCCGTTCAGGCATTGTATGAAAGACTCTGCGCGGACCACGGATACACGGGGAGCTATATGAGTGTCTACAGGTTCGTCAAAAGGAGGCGCAAGACCCCTTTCCCTGCCCCCTTCCGTCGGGTGGAGACCAAGCCGGGGGCACAGGCTCAGGCCGACTGGCTTCAAAAGAAGATCTATATCCACGAACTTGGCGGAGAGACAAAGCTTTCGGCATTCATAATGACCCTGTCCCACTCCCGGATGTGGTCCATCGTCTGGAGCGAGAGCGAAAACATGCTCACCTGGCTTGCCTGCCACAACAGGGCCTTCGAATTCCTGGAAGGTGTCCCGTCCACGGTCAGGATAGACAACCTCAAAACGGGTGTGGCCTGCGGCTGCGGAGCCTGGGCGAAGCTCAACGAAGGGTACGCCTCCTACGCGAAGCAGATGGATTTTGCCCTAGACCCCCACAGGGTAAGGACGCCCTCCAGACAAGGGCAAGGCGGAACTTAGGGTCCAGGATGTGAAGGCGCTCCAGGTTACGGAGAAGGACCGGTTCGAGGATAGGGAGGACCTGCAGGAGACCAGCAGACTTCGCATCCTTGCCAGATCACGGAAGTTATTATGCCCTGTCACGGGCAAAAGCATCTACGACAGCTGGGACCTTGAAAAGCGTCATCTTAAACCGCTTCCCCTCGCCCTCCCCGAGCCCTTCGATGTGCAGGTTTTGCGGGAAGTCAGCCGGGATTGCCTTGTTTCCTTCGAAGGCAGGAGGTACAGCGTCCCCTACACTTGGACTAAACGGATAGTCCAGGTCAGGGGGTGTACGGACACCGTCGAGATATGGGGAGAGGGGAAACTGCTCTGCACCTTCCCGCGCAAAACGGACTGTCGGCTTCTAATTGACCAGGGCCACTACGAAGGAACAGACAGCAACACAGAGAAGGCCCCTGTTCCTCTTGGAAAGATCGGCAGGGAGATCGTAATACCCAGAAGCTGGGAGATAGAAGATGCCCCCAGGCGTTCCATAGATCGCTATGCGGAAGCTGTGGGTACACGGTCATGACCAAGCTTCAAGAGGCAGTGACCGGTCTGGACGCGAGCAG
>JAAYIZ010000136.1 GCA_012523215.1 Thermovirga sp. | reverse complement strand
TCCGTCGGAAGCATCCTGGAAGTCCTGACCCAGAGGTACGGGATGCTCTTCGGCGAGAAGACGCTACGGACCGATGAGCGCGAACTGGACCTGATCCTGATCCTCAACGGGAGGCACATCGAACACATCGGGGGGCTTTCGGCCTCCGTGAAGGAGGGGGACCACCTGGCCGTCTTCCCCCTGGTGGGCGGCGGCTAGAAGAAAGGAGCGTTTTTCGGGGCGGGGCTTTCGGCGATCCCTCGCAGGAAGCCCCATTCCTTTTTCTCCCCCCGGGGGGCGCGTTTCTTGAGCCCTTTTCCCCGATAACAGTTTATACTTCTCTTGGAGGAGGTGGATGCCGATGAAGGATTTCGAGAAGATGGGCTCCTTTTACCTGGGGAGAGAGGTGGACGACACCTCGGGGTCAACGGCGGGCGAACTGCTCCTCTACGACGCCAGGGACCTCACCACCCACGGGATGATCATCGGGATGACCGGCAGCGGCAAGACGGGGCTCGCCATCTCGCTTATCGAGGAAGCCCTGATAGACGAGATTCCCGTGATAGCCATCGACCCCAAGGGCGACTTGCCCAACCTGCTTTTGACCTTCCCGGGACTTGCGCCGGGGGACTTCCTGCCCTGGATAAACCCCCAGGAGGCTTCCAGGGAGGGGCTTACGCCCGAGGAACTGGCCCGGAAGACCGCCGCGACCTGGAAGAAGGGCCTGGAGGAATGGGGTATCGACGGCGCCAGGATCCAGAAAATGAGGGAATCGGTCGATTTGACGATCTACACGCCGGGCAGTTCCGCCGGGAGGATGGTGAGCGCCCTGCGCTCCTTCGACGCCCCGCCGGAGGTGGTCAAATCCGACGGAGACCTCTTCCGGGAGAGGATCCAGACCACCGCATCGAGCCTCCTGGCGTTGATAGGGATTGAAGCCGACCCGCTGACGAGCAGGGAGCATATCCTCATCTCGAGAGTGCTGGAGGAGAAGTGGTCCCGGGGGGAATCGTTGGACATTCCCTCCCTCATGGGGATGATCAGGGTACCGCCCTTCGACTCCCTCGGAGTGCTGGACCTGGAGACCTTCTACCCCACCACGGCGAGGATGGACCTGGTCCTGAAATTGAACCACCTTGCGGCGGCCCCCTCCTTCGCGCCCTGGATGGAGGGAGACCCCCTGGACGCGGGCCGGTTCTTCTACACCTCCGACGGAAGGCCCCGGGCTTCGATATTCACCATCAGCCATCTTTCCGACCGGGAGAGGATGTTCTTCGTATCCATGCTGCTGAACGAGATACTGGGGTGGGCGAGGACCCAGCCCGGAACATCGAGCCTCAGGGCCATCCTGTACATGGATGAGATCTTCGGTTTCTTCCCCCCGGTGAAGAACCCCCCCTCCAAGACGGTCCTCCTCTCGCTGCTCAAACAGGCCAGGGCCTACGGGCTGGGCGTCCTCCTGGCCACGCAGAACCCGGTGGACCTGGACTACAAGGGCATATCCAACATGGGAACCTGGTTCATCGGGAGACTCCAGACGGAGCGCGACAAGGCACGAATCCTCGAGGGGCTCAAGGGAACCTCGGAAAAGGGCTTCCCCCTCCAGGAACTGGACAGGATGATTTCGGGCCTCGGCAAAAGGGTCTTCCTGCTGCACAACGTCCACGAGGACAAGCCCGTCCTCTTCCAGACCCGCTGGGCCATGTCCTTCCTGGCCGGACCCGTGACGAGGGAGCAGATCAAGGCCCTCGTGGGGGATATCGCAATCCCGCCCCCGCCGGAGACGGCCCGGCCTCTCGCGGAGCCCGTCGCCACCGGGCCCGTCGACCAGGCTTCCATCAAATCGAGGGTGGCCGTCTCGGGCGTCAACTCGGTCTACCTCCCCGCTCCGGCAGG
>JAAYIZ010000135.1 GCA_012523215.1 Thermovirga sp. | reverse complement strand
GGTCAATATCCGCTTTTCACCCGGGACGGTGGAGGTATGCCCGATACTTGCGCCAGGCGCATCATTAGAACGGGCCGAGGAGGGGGAGGCCAACTGAGAAGAGACGCTTTCAACAGTCCGGCATCGTCGGCCCTGCCGCTTGCGGCGGCTCTTTTGATTTTAACCCTGATCTGTTCTCCTGCGGCGGCCCAAACCAGGACCGTGACGGTGAGCACCTCTTACAAAAGCCTTCTTTCCACGCCCGAACAGACGGGGATGCTTGACCTCCTGGTCAAGGAAGCCTTCAAAAGGATAGGCCTGGAGGCGGAAGTCGTCTTCAACCCCACGGGAAGATCCCTCGAGGACGTCAACGAGGGGCTTTTCGACGTCGAGATCAACAGGATCAAAGGTATGGAAAAGGAGTACCCTAACCTAGTCATGGTACCTGAGCACAACATGGTGATGCGTTTCGTGGCCTTTTCGAAAGAAGACCTGCCCATCGACGGGTGGGACAGCCTCCGTGGCCTGAGGATAGGCGTTGTCAAGGGCTGGAGGATCCTCGAGGAGAACACCCGCGGTTTCCCCGACGTCACCCTGGTCCCCACCGAGACCGAACTGTTCAATATGCTCGACAGGGACCGCATCGACGTCGCCCTCTACGACGAATTGACGGGCTACGAGCAGATCAGCCTCAGGCGCTTCAAGGGCATGCGCCACCTGGAGCCGCCCTTGGCCGGCAGGGAGATGCACCTCTACCTGCATGCGAGGATCAGGGACCTGGTTGAGCCTCTCTCCGAAGCCCTTGGGAGCATGAAGGAAGACGGTACCTACGAAAGGATCGTCAGGCAGGCGACATCCCACCTCGTGATTGACTCTGGCGGCAAGGATTGGCCGCAAGGATTCGGAAGGTGAAGATGAGGAACTGGCGAAGATCCAGCACCTGGAAACTTTTCCTTTATTTTTTTATCGGTTTCGTGCTCCTTTCGGTGGTCGTGACGGTCTTCCTCCACCAATTCATTAAAAGGTTCGAATCGGATCACCTCGAGCGAAGCATCGCGCGCGTGGAGGAGGTCTACCTGCCCTTCCTGGTACCCGCCCTCTGGATAACCGATTATGAATCCCTCCAGGGCCAGATCGAGGGAATCGTTCACTTCGACTACATCGACAGGGTCGAGGTCCAGGATGATCGGGGGAAGCTCTTCGCCGCCGGCTCCGAACTGCACCCCTCCCTGGAAGTGATCACCCGCGACCTCGTCTATGTCAACCGTGGTCAATCCCAGGATATCGGATCTGTTTCGCTCTTCATCAACAGGAACGAGCTCGCCGCCCGGGTCTTTGAACGGGTCCGGATCCTGTTTTTCCTCCAACTGCTGATGTCGGTGGTCCTCTCGTCCATCATCGCCTGGGCCTACCACAGGGTGATCGGCAGACAATTATTCCGGCTCGCCGAATTCATCAAGGGCGACGACCCAGCCAGCCTGGCGAAAAAGTTCAACCTTGAACGGCCCTCCCGGCAGCCCGCAGAACTTCGGTTCCTGGTGAACCATATCAACAAGA
The DNA here is from genome assembly GCA_012523215.1 of Thermovirga sp. NCBI lineage: Bacteria > Thermotogati > Synergistota > Synergistia > Synergistales > Thermovirgaceae > Thermovirga > Thermovirga sp. The sequence goes on along the minus strand of JAAYIZ010000135.1, from coordinate 545 downwards.
CCAGGGGCAGAATGGAGAGCCATATCACCGAGATCCAGGAGTGGCGGAACCTGCTCGAGTACATCGTAAGGCACGATCCCAACGCCATCTTCGTCCTCGACAGGGACATGAGGTTCATCTTTGTCAGCGAAAGGTACCTGAAAAATAACCAACTCGAGAGGGACCAGGTAGTGGGGAGGACCTTTGATGAAATCTCTCCCGCCCTTTACGAGAGGTGGTACATGGTCCACCGACATGCCCTGGAGGGAGAAATTCTGGGTTCCGAGCAGGATCAGCTCCTTCGCCCCGACGGAAGCCTGGATATCATCCGCTGGTGGTGCCGGCCATGGTATGAACCCGACGCCTCCATCGGCGGCACCGTTTTTTACTCGGAGACAATCACCGATAGAAAACGCATGGAACGCTCCCTCTTCCTGGAAAAGGAACTCTTCAGGACCACCCTGTTTTCCGTCGGCGACGGCGTCATATCGACCGATAGTGAGGGTAAGGTTCTCCTGATGAATCGTGTAGCCGAGAGGCTCACCGGCTGGAAAGCGGAGGAGGCC
>JAAYIZ010000134.1 GCA_012523215.1 Thermovirga sp. | reverse complement strand
TCAACGCCGTCAAAGACCTCGTACTGCACCTTTCCCTCGAGGCTCTTCGTGACCCTGTCAAGCAGCCCGGCCTTGATGATGCCTTTGTCCGTCACTATCAATACTTTTTTCGCCTGAAGAGCTTCCAACTCCCTGCCCAGTTCGCCCGAGACACCGAGCCCGAAGCTGATCCTGGTGGGCAGGATAAAATCAAAACTGTTCATGAAACTCATCGTCATCACCACTTATACGCAAAATTTGAATTTTTTCTATTCCTTGCATTATCGATGATGAAGAAGAATTCAGCCTTCCGAAAGGCCTCCAGCTTCATGTTCCATTGGGCCCTTTAAACTCTGCGGCCCTGGACAGCCTGTCGCGGACGGCCAGCCCCACCCCCTCCTCCGCGGGGAGTTCGGCCAATATAACATCGACACCGGAACGTTCCAGGTCCCTCAAGGCCGAAAAGAGTCCCTTCGCGTATTCCTCCATGGTCGTAAAGCGCACTTCCCCCACCACGGTGACGGGAGAGGGCGACATACCCAGGTAGGCCACCTTGGCTCCCCGTCGGAATAACCCCGGCTCCCCGGTCCAGTCCTTTCCGGCCTCGAAGAGGACTACCGGTATGGACGGGGCATAGTGTCTGTACCTTGTCCCTGGCGACCGCCGCTCCCCGGGCCCTCCCGGAGAAAAGAGGACAGGCCCTGCCGCCTCGTTGAGAACCTCCAGGGAAACCCCGCCTGGACGCAGCAGCACTGGCCGGTCTCCCGTCACATCGAGCACGGTGGACTCAACGCCCACGGCGGTAGGGCCCGCGTCAAGTATCAATTCGATCCGACCCTTCAGGTCCTCCAGGACAGCCTCCGCCGTGGTCGGGCTGGGCCTTCCGCTCCTGTTGGCGCTGGGTGCGGCAATGGGCGCGCCCGATCTTCTTATGAGATCGATGGCGACGGTGTGGGCGGGCATCCTGACGGCCACCGTATCGAGCCCGCCGGTGACCTCGCCCGGTATCCCGGCCGCCGCCGCGATCACCAGGGTAAGCGGTCCCGGCCAGAAGAGGTCCATCAGCCTGCGGGACCTTCCGTCAACCTGCCCGACACGGGCCGCCGCTTCCTTGCCCTCGACGTGGACGATCAGCGGGTTGTCGGCCGGCCTCCCCTTGGCCTGGAATATCCTTTGGACGGCATCGGGGGAAAGCGCGTCGGCGCCAAGGCCGTAGACGGTCTCCGTCGGGAAGGCCACCAGGCCGCCGCCCTGGATGACCTCGGCCGCCTTCTCGATAGCTTCCTTTTCAGGTTTTTGCCTGTCGACGGTGAGCACTTCCGTCCTCAAGACCTGTCGCCCCCATCCTGGAAATCTTCGTGGAATCTTTTCCTGAAATTGGCGAAGGTGCCTGTCCGGATCGATTGCCGGATACCTTCCATCAACTCCAGGAGGTAGTGGAGATTGTGCCAGGTGCATAACCGGGAGCCCAGGATTTCTTTTGAGCGGAAAAGATGTCGGATATAGGCCCGGGTAAAGTTTCGACAGGCGTAACAGCCGCATTCGGGGTCGATGGGCCTGAAATCCCTTTCGTACTCGAGGTTCTTGATGTTCATCCTTCCATGGCGCGTCATGAGCGTCCCGTTCCTGCCGTTCCTGGTCGGGAGGACGCAATCGAACATGTCGACACCCCTCGCGACACCCTCGACGAGGTTCGAGGGGTAACCTACCCCCATCAGGTAGCGGGGTTTGTCCGCCGGTAATTCGGGTATCACAGCATCGAGAATCCGGTACATTTCATCGTGGCTTTCACCCACCGACAACCCTCCCACGGCATAACCCGGAAAACCCATCTCCACCAGTTCGCGAGCGCAGCGGACGCGCTGATCCTCGAAGACGGAGCCCTGGACAATGCCAAAAAGGGCCTGGTCGGGCAACCGGTGGATCTCGAGACACCGCCGAGCCCAGAGGATGGTCCTCCTGACGGCCTCTTCCGAATCCTCGACGGAGCATGGGTAGGGGGCGCACTCATCAAAGCACATGGCGATGTCACTGCCGAGGGCTTCCTGGACTTTTATGGACAGTTCCGGCGTCATCAGGTGGGTTGTGCCATCGAGGTGGGACCTGAAGGTCACGCCTTCGTCGGAGACCTTCCTGAGCGCCGACAGGGAGAACACCTGGAAGCCCCCGCTGTCGGTGAGGATCAGGCCCGGCCACCCCATGAAGCGATGGAGACCGCCGGCCTCACCGACGACATCGTGGCCAGGGCGGAGATAAAGGTGATAGGTGTTGGCCAATATTATCCTTGCCCCCATCTCCTGGAGTTCGAAGGGAGCCATGGCCTTCACCGTCGCCCTCGTCCCGACGGGCATGAAAACCGGCGTTGGTACGGAGCCTCGCCTGGTCCTTATCTCGCCCACCCTGGCGCAGGTGTCGGGGCAAAGTGAATCGACCCGGAAGCCGAACATCAGGCCCGATTCCAGCGGAAGAGCCGCGAGGCGTTCTCCCACAGCGCCCGGGCGCACTCTTCAAGGGAAATCTCCCTGGCTTCGGCCAGGGCCTGGTAGACATAGGCGACCCAGGAGGGTTCGTTACGCCGCCCCCTCCTGGGTTGAGGCGACAAAAAGGGAGCGTCGGTCTCACAAAGGAGTCTATCCAGAGGCAGGGCGGCCGCCACATCCCTCAGCGCCGCATTTTTCGGGTAGGTCAGGGGGCCGGCGAAGGAAATGAAAAAGCCTAGGTCGATGGCGGCGAAGGCGTCTTCCAGGCTTCCCGAAAAGCAATGGATGACGCCGCCGCATTCGCGGGCTCCTTCGCTCTTCAGTATCTCGAGGGCCTCGGGGTAGGCATCCCTCACATGGACGACCAGTGGCTTTTTCACCTTTTTAGCGAGGGCCACGTGCTCTGCAAAAACTCGCTCCTGGATATCCCTGGGGGAGTGTTCATAGAAAAAATCCAGGCCCGTCTCCCCGACGGCCACCACTTCGGGAGACCGGGCCATCTTCTTCAGGGAATTGGGGGTACCCGAAAAGGCGGAGGAGGACTCGTGGGGATGAATACCCACGGCCGCGAAAAGCCCGCCCTTCTCCTTGCTTCTCACCAGTTCGACGGCGTCGGCACTCCCTGCCTCGTCGGACCCGACGACCAGCATCCTTTCCACTCCCGCCCGGGCAGACCTCGTAAGCAATTCGTCGAGGTCGGAAGTGAACTCTTCCATCGCCAGGTGACAATGGGAATCGACTAATCTCAGCATTGCAAACCTCCCAGAGATAAAAAAGGGGCCGGGAACACCCGACCCCTCCAGAGCGGGTGCTCCACGAAGCGTTAATGGACCCGGGAACCAAGGGCAATCTCGCTGTCGACGGTGAGGAGGGCGAGGCTTTTCCCATCAGACGTCTCGGCCGCCAGGAGCATGCCGTTGCTCGTCACTCCCCGCAGAGAAACCGGTTTCAGGTTGCAGATCACTATGATCTGACGGCCTTCCAGCTCCTCGGGTGAACGGAAATCCCTGATGCCGGACACTATGGTCCTTCTTTCGTAACCCAGGTCGAGGTCCATCTTGTACAGTTTGTCCGACCTGGGGACGGGTTCCACCTTGAGGACCCGGGCTACCCGCAGCTCTATCTTCCGGAAGTCATCGATGGTGACCTCCGGCTCGTGATCCCCCGGATCGGGGGTGGCCATCTTCCCGGCGTCCCGCTCGGCCTTCTGCTTCTCCCATTCCTTGAGGTCGACCCTTGGGAAGAGGACGGCCTTCTTGCTGATCCGGCGGCCCTCGGGCATCTGTCCCCACTCCAGTTCGTCCAGCCGAAGTCCGGCGGGATCATCCGGGATGCCGATCTGGTCGAAGATCTTCAGGGCCGTACCGGGCATGAAGGGCGAGACCATGGCCGCGGTGAACCTGAGAACTTCGCAGAGGGTGAACAGCACAGGTCCGAGCCTCTCGAGGTTCCCCTCCCTGCCCAGTTTCCAGGGCATGGTCTCGTCGATATACTTGTTGGCCCTCTTGATCAGGGTCCAGGCATCCTTCAGGGCCTCGTCGAAGGCGTAGGCGTCCATCTTCGCCCTGTAGGATTCAAGGGTCTCCAGGGTCATGTCCCTTATCGCCCCGTCCAGGTCATCGGAAACCCCCAAACCGGAGGGTACCACGCCGCCGGCGAAGTTTTCGATCATCTGGAGGGTCCTGTTGAGAAGGTTTCCCTGGTCGTTGGCGAGGTCTGAGTTGATGCGCCCCACCAGTGCCCTCTCGGAGAAGTCGCCGTCCAGGCCGAAGGGTATCTCCCTCATGAGGAAGTATCGGAAGGCGTCGACCCCGTAGAGGTCGGCCATCTCGAAGGGGTCCACCACGTTGCCCCTGGATTTGGACATCTTGTCCCCTTCCACGGTCCACCAACCATGGGAGAAGACCGTCGCCGGCGGGTTGAGACCCAGTGCGAGGAGCATGGCGGGCCAGACGATGCAGTGGAACCTGATTATATCCTTGGCCATTATGTGGTTGACCGTGGGCCAGAACTTTCCCACGAGGTCTTTGTCCTCGGGGTAGCCGCAGACGGTCAAGTAATTTATGAGGGCGTCGAACCATACGTATATCACGTGTTTTTCGTCCCCCGGGAGGGGTATCCCCCAGGATACGGAGGTCCTGGAGATGGACTGGTCCCTCAGGCCGCTTTTTATGAAACTCAGGACTTCGTTGTAACGGGAGTGGGGCAGTATCGCGGCCGTGTTTTTCTCGTAGTAGTCAAGGAGGGGCTTTTGATACTTTGACATGCGGAAGAAGTAGCTCTCCTCGGTCATGTTCTGCAGCGGCCTGCCGCAGTCGGGGCACAGTTTATCGCCGCCGACCTGGCTCTCGGGGAAGTAGGTCTCGCAGGGGACGCAGTACCAACCCTCGTAGGAGCCCTTGTAGATGTCTCCCTGCTCCATCAGCCTTTGAAAAATATACTGGACCACCCGCTTATGCCTCGGCTCGGTGGTCCGGATGAAGTCGGTGTTGGTTATCCCCAGCACTTCCCAGAGTTTCTTGAAGTTGACCATCACGGAGTCGACGAGTTCCT
>JAAYIZ010000133.1 GCA_012523215.1 Thermovirga sp. | reverse complement strand
TCAAGGAACCTCTAGCGGAAGTCCTCTAGGCTTCAGCCGAAAACCCCGGCGGCGAGGATCATGGCCGCCGCCCCGGCGGCTTGAACCGAGAGGTTGTCGTACTCCCCCGGGGAATACCTTTCGACGGCGGTCATGACCATCGAGGCCAAGACCGCCCGGAAGAAGGTGACCCCCGACCCGGGGAAGAGCATCACGAAGGACAAGCCCGCCCAGGAGGTCACCACCAGGCAGGCAGTGCTGCCGGCCCAGGTCTTGCCGTGGGGAGATCTTTTCCCGCCCCAGGCCGAACCGGCCATGGAAGCCCAGGGATCACCGAGGTTGGCCATGACGGTGACGGCGGGCCCGATCCCGCCGGGTGCGAGGGAAGCCAAGGCCGCGCCCCAGAAGTACGTCGAAAGGCCGGAGAACCCTTTCCCCTCCCCCTCCTTGGAGATGGGAGAAACCATGCGCCCCAGCAACGAATCCTCCCCGCTTCCTGAGAGCCTGGCGGCTTCGAGGAGGGCCAAGACCGCCGCCGGGGCGAGATTGCAGATCCTGTACGCCCCCGCTCCCCACAAGGGAAAGACGGCCAGGGGGATGACAAGTCCCGCCAGCCTCAGGGCCTTGCGCGCCAGCGGCCTGGAACCCCTGACCATGAAGAGGGCCGCCGCGGCGCTCATCGCTATCACCAGCAACATGGGGTAGGTCTCCCTGGGCATCGTCTGAAAAACCTCCTTGCCGAATTATGGGTTTAAATGGTACAAGAGAACCGGGACGACAGGGAAGGAAGAGAAAAACCGGCAGTACGTGGAGGTGGCCATGGCTTTTCTCGAACTGGTGCGAAAACGAAGAAGTGTCCGCTCCTACAGGAGCGACCCGGTACCAAGGGAGGTGATCGACCGCTGCCTCGAGGCAGCCCGGCTCGCTCCGTCGGCCTGCAACTCCCAGCCCTGGAGCTTCCTCGTGATCGATGCCCCCCCTATCCGGCGGGAATTTGTCGAAGCGGCCTACACGGGCCTCCATTCCATAAACTCCTTCGCCAGGGAGGCTCCCGTCCACATCGCCGTCATCAGGGAAAAAGCCAAGACAGCCGCCCGGTGGGGCGGTTTCGTAAAGGGCGTGGACTTCACCCTCATCGATATCGGTATGGCCTGCGAACACCTCCTGCTCCAGGCCGCCGAGGAGGGGGTCGGTAGTTGCATCATGGGGTGGTTCGACCAACGGTCCGTAAAAAAAGTCCTCGGGCTGCCCGGTAGGGCCAGGGTCGACCTCCTGATCTGCCTCGGCTACCCGAAGGAGAACGGCCCTGCCCCTAAGCAGCGGAAAACCCTGGAGGAGATCCGCCGCTACGCCTGAGGGGCCTGAAAGTCGCCCCTGGCCTTGAGCGCCCTCGCCGAGGGACAAAGCGACAGCCCGCCGAGGACGGTGCAGCGGAGCTCCCTGGGCAGCATCCTTCCCACCGACAGGACGGCGTCCACGGTCTCGTCCAAGGGCACCGGGTTGACATAACCCCCCAGCACCAGGTCGGCGCAGACAAAGGCCTCGGAAGAGGCGACGGCGTTCCTCGTGTGGCAGGGTATCTCCACGAAACCCTGGACGGGGTCGCAAACGGAACCCATCCAGTTCTGAAGGAATATCGCGGCGGCATCGCAGGCCTGGGCGGCGCTCCCGCCAGCGTACTCCACTACGCCGGCGGCGGCCATCGCACCGGCGGCGCCTATCTCGACCTGGCATCCCGCCACCTCGGCGGCGAAGGTGGCCCTCTCCGATATCACCAGCCCTATGGAGGAGGCCGCGAAGAGAAACCTGGCGATCTCCCCCTCCGGAAGGCCCATCTCCTCCCTCAACGTCACCACCACGCCGGGTATCGTGCCGGCGGACCCTCCCGTCGGAGCGGCACAGACCAGCCCCCCGGCGGCGTTCACGTGCATGGCGGCCAGGGCCGTGGCCGCGGCCCTGGTGTGGAGTCCCCCGAGGGCCAGGCCGCCCCGGGATTCGGCCTCCATGATGTCGCCGGCGACGGGGTCCATCAGCCTCATGACGAGGCCTTCACCGGAGATTCCCGCCCTTACGGACTCCTCCATGATGCGGTAACGCCTGATCATTTCGTCCTCGACCTCGCCCGGCGCCAGGCCGAGCAGGGCCGACTCGTAGCGCAACCCCGCCCCGCCGAGGGTCACCCCCTCCCTTTCGGCGTAGGAGACCATCTCCGAACCGCTTCTGAACAGGGGCTCACCGCGGATAGGGAAGAAGACGGGCTCCACGAGCCAGAGGCCCCTCACCCCGGCATCGGAGCGAATCCTTTCGAGCAATCCTTCGGAGGGTCGGTCGAGGCAGGAAGCGTGGAAGGCTACCAGGCCGAGATGGGGCTTTTCGCGTGGGAAGGAAGGAGCGAGCGAAAGCCCTTCCGCTTCAGACCTCAGGCGGGGCAAAGACTCCTCCCCGGCGAGGACCACCAGTTCCCAGGCGCCGCCGTGGATGGAGAGGTCGATGCCTTCGATGGAGGTGATCTCCACGGCGCCGCCGCCCACCGACCTGGCGCAAAGGGCGACCTTCCTGCCCGAGGCACCCGCCAGGACCACCTCGACGGCGTTGGGGTGATCCTTATCCTCCAGCGATCTGATCGTAAAGGAAAGATCGATCCCCTCCTTTTGGACGGTCTCGAGGGCGACCGAAAACGCCGGGTCGGTTATGTCCCGACCCATGGCCCCCATGGCGAAGGCCCTGTCGCTCCCCTGCTGCCGGTACACCTCCGCGTAGGAGCCGCCCGGGTCGAAGGCGAAGTCCGCCTCCACCGGACTTTCGCCCAGGGCTGACCTGGCCATCCTCCCTATATGGAAGGACGCGGCCGTGTGGGAGCTCGACGGGCCGTGCATTACGGGGCCCAGGACATGGTTGAAGAGGCTCGACGGACCCAGGGGAGAACCCTCCTTTCAGCTCTCTTGCAGCAAAACCTGCGTTTACAAGTATAAGGTATCGAGGACTTAACCGTCTTCAATAACGGTTTTGTATCGTATAATCCTGGTACAAGACTCAAGACAGGAGGGGTCACCATGCCGAAGAAGATACTCGACTGCATTGACATGACCAGGATGGCCGATCACCTGGTTGAGTACGGTCACTCCCTGGCCCACCGGCTGGATGCCGAGGTGGCTTTCATCAACGTGCTGCCCAGTTCGCTCATCTGGAAAGGGTACGGCACCTGGGTCAACCCCGACTGGGCAAAGGAGGCGGAGGAGAGCGCCCGCAAGAAGATCCGGTACCTCATCAAGGTGGCCGAGGAAAAGCGCCCCGATCTGCCGAAGCACGAACACGAGATCATCGTCGCCCAGGGCAATTCCGCCGAGGTCATCATCGAGACGGCGAAGAAGCACGACTTCAACCTGGTCGTCATCGGCTTCAAGAGCATCAGCGGCATACCGCAGTTGATGGTGGGCAGCACCACCACGAACGTAGCCCGGCACGCCCACTGCTCGGTGCTGATATACCGGCCCGGTTTCGATCCCTTCGAGGACGAGCCCCGGTAATCCCTTGATACGTTGCGTCAACATAACCCTTACCCTCGGCGGGAGGAGAGTTTTCGACAAAATGTCCCTGGCGGTCCCCCGGGGAGCCCGGGTGGGGATCGTCGGCGACAACGGGGCCGGCAAAACCACCCTTTTCCGCCTTATCGCAGGTGAGATCTCCCCCGACCTGGGGGAGATCTCCCTTTCCTCGCGGCGACGCCTGGGATACCTGCCCCAGGACCTCGTCGAGATCGGCGACGCGCCTCTCCTGCAACTCCTCAAGGAGACGGCCGGGATCGGCCGCATCGAGAGGGACCTTTCGGAGGTGCGCCACAGACTGTCCGAACTGAAACCCCATTCCGGGGATAGAACCTCCCTCCTGGCCAGGCACGAGAGGCTCATGCACTCTTACGAAGCCTTGGACGCCTACGGTTTCGAAGCCATGGCGGGGAAGGTCCTGAAAGGTCTGGGTTTTCGGCGGGAGGACCTGGAGCGCGGAACGGGCGAATTTTCCGGGGGGTGGAAGATGCGCGTATCGCTGGCTTCCATCCTTCTTTCCAGGCCCGATGCCCTCCTCCTGGACGAACCCACCAACCACCTCGACACGGAGAGCATGGAATGGCTGGAAGGTTACCTGGCCACCTACCGCGGCACCCTGATGGCCGTTTCCCACGACCGACGATTTCTGGACAAGCTCACCACTTCCACCGTGGAGGTTTCCGGCGGGCAGGCCCGATTATACCCCGGCAACTTTTCCGAGTATGCCAGGAAGAGATCCCAGGAGCTGGAGGCCGCCGAAAGGGAGGCGAAGGAGCAGCAGGGGGAGATCGACAGGACCCTTGCCTTCATCGAACGCTTCCGCTACAAGGCATCGAAGGCCGCCCAAGTCCAGAGCAGGATCCGGTCGCTGGAGAAGATCGAAAGGGGCGAACCCGGGAACTCCTCCAGGAAGGGCTCCCTGAGGTTCCCGCCATCGCCCCGGAGCGGGCTCGAGGTGATAAAGGCCATCGAGGTGGATCACGCCTACAGCGAAAAGCCCATTCTCTCGGGGGTGGACCTCACCATCCGGAGGGGCGAGCGGGTAGCCCTTGTGGGCGTGAACGGCGCGGGAAAATCCACCCTGGCAAGGCTGCTCAGCGGCCGGGAAAAACCCACCCGGGGGAGGGTCACCCTGGGGCACAACGTCAAGAGCGCCTTCTTCTCCCAGGAGAGTTCCGAGAATCTTGACTATGGGCGGTCCGTCTGGGAAGAGACCAGGAAGGCCCCTTCTCCCTGCGATGAACCCCAGCGCAGGAACCTCCTGGGTTGCTTCCTCTTTTCAGGAAGCGACATCGAAAAACCGGTGAGTGCCCTTTCGGGGGGCGAGAAGTCAAGGCTGGCATTGCTCAAGATCCTCCTCAGGGAGACAAATCTGCTGATCCTGGACGAACCCACCAACCACCTGGACAGGTCTACCAGGGACCTCTTCCAGGAGGCCCTTCTCGGCTTCGGAGGCACCATCGTCATCGTCTCCCACGACAGGGACTTCCTGGACGACCTGGTGACCAGGGTCATAGAGATCAGGGAGGGCAAGATCCACGACTA
>JAAYIZ010000132.1 GCA_012523215.1 Thermovirga sp. | reverse complement strand
GGACCTTCGGGTATATCCCGGAGTTCCTCCCTCTCGATGGCGACCAGGGGCTCTGAGCCCAGGGTCTCGGTGACGCATTCCGAGAAGGCGCGCCGGTCCACGGCGAGCGCTTTGCCCGCTGGAACCCGGGATTGCCTGGCGCAGTCAAGGATGAGGCTCCCAAGGCGATCCAGTTCGGCCTTGAGTATGCCCCCCGCGCTCGTCGTCCCGTCGGCGCCGAGGGAGTTGCTGCAGACCAGTTCGGCGAAGCCGGGGGTCTTGTGGGCCGGCGTCATCTTCCGGGGGCGCATTTCGACGAGGGTGACGGGAATACCCCTCCGGGCCAGTTGCCAGGCGGCCTCCGAACCGGCCAGGCCCGCCCCCGCCACGAGGACCCTTTTATCCGCCGGTCCCTTCTTCATCGGGTGAAACCTTCGACGGGGCGGGGGCGGCGCTTTCCCTCTCCCCGGGCAAGGTAAAGGAGACGAAGTCACACTCGGGGTAGCGGGAGCAGCCGTAAAAGGGCTTGCCGGTCTTGCCTTTCCTCTTGACGATTTCGCCCTCGCCGCACTTGGGACAGGCTACGCCCGTCGTCTTCAGTATGGGGCGGGTGTAACGACACTTCTTGTCCGGGTCGGAGAAACCGGAACATCCGATGAAATCCCCGAAACGCCCCGACTTGATGACCAGCGGCGAACCGCAAAGGGGGCAGTCTTCCCCGATGGGCTCCGGGGGAGGGGGAGGCACCTTCTCGGCCTCCGCGGCGGCCTTTTCCAGGGAGGCGGAGAAGCCCTTCCAGAAGTCGCGGACCACGTCCCTCCATTGCCTTCCGTTTTCCTCTATCCCGTCCAGTTTATTCTCCATCCCCGCCGTGAAGGCCAGGTCCACGATGTCGGGAAAATGGGCCTCCAGGAAGGTGTCTACTATCTGGCCGAGGGGCGTCGGAGCGAGACGCTTGTCATCGTCCCTGACGACGTATCTCCTGTCGTAGAGGGTCTGGACAATGGTCGCGTAGGTCGAAGGGCGCCCGATGCCCTCTTCCTCGAGAGCCTTGATGAGCCCCGCGTCGTTGAACCTGGAGGGAGGTTTCGTGAAGCGCTGCTCCGTGGTTATCTCCTTCACTTCCAGGGGTTCGCCCTCCCTCGCCGGCTCGATGACTTCGTCCTTCGTGTCCAAGGGCCAGAGCGCACCCCAGCCGTCGAAGACCACGCAGGTCCCCGACTGCCTCATGCCCACTCTGCCGCTTTCAGCCTCCACGGTGCTCCTGGCTATTCTCGCCGGGCTCATCTGGCTGGAGACGAAGCGGCGCCATACCAGGTCGTAGAGCCTGTACTGATCCGAGGTCAGGAACTCCTTCAACGAATCGGGTGTAAGGGAGACATCGGTGGGTCTTATGGCTTCGTGGGCGTCCTGGGAGCGGCCCTTGCCCTCGTGCACCTGGGCGGACGAAGGCAGGTAAGCCTTGTCAAAGACGGTCTTTATGTGTTCCCTGGCCTGTCCGATGGCCTCCTGGGACACCCTGAGGCTGTCGGTCCTCATGTAGGTGATAAGGCCCGTTGTCCCGCGGCCGGGGATGTTGACGCCCTCGTAAAGCCCCTGGGCGGTGAACATGGTCCTCCTGGGGGCGAAGGAGAGCCTCCGGGACGACTCCTGCTGCAGGGTGCTGGTCTTGAAGGGGGGCAACGATTTGCGAAGGCTCTCCTTCTGGGTAAAGGAGATCACCTTGACGGTGTTGGACCGGATCTCCCTCTCGATCTCGGCGGCGGAGGCCTCGTCCTTTATGAGGAGCGTCCGGCCATCCTTCACGAGCGATTTGCCGTCGAGTTTGTCGACCCTGAGGGAGTATCCCCGCCCGTCGACGGCCTGAGCGGCCACCGTGACCTGCCAGTACTCCCGGGGAATGAAGGAATCGATCAGCTCCTGCCTGTCACAGATCATCTTGAGGGCCGCGGACTGAACCCTGCCGGCCGAAAGGCCCCTCTTGATCTTGTCCCAGAGCAGGGGGCTCAGCTTGTATCCCACGAGCCTGTCCAGGACGCGGCGGGCCTGCTGGGCTTCGACCTTTTTCATGTCCACCGAGGATACCTGGTTAAAGGCCTCCTGGACGCCCTTGGGCGTGATCTCGTACATCCTCACCCTGCAGGGTGAGTCGGGATCAACACCCAGGATCTCGGAGAGATGCCAGGCTATCGCCTCGCCCTCCCTGTCGGGGTCCGAGGCGATGAGAACCCGGTCGCTCGCCGATGCCCTCTGCCTCAGGTTGCGGGCGATGGCCCCCTTTCCCCTGACCAGTATGTATTCGGGTTCGAAATCGTTTTCTAGATCGATGGCGAGGCGGCTCTTGGGAAGGTCGCGGATGTGGCCCACGCTGGACTGGACATCGAAATCCCTGCCCAGGATCTTGCCGAGGGTCCTGGCCTTGGAGGGCGATTCGACGATCACCAAGGTCTGCCCCGGCTTAATGCTGGTGCGGGACAGTTTTTTCCCTGGTTTCGCTCTTGCCTTCGCCTGTTTCCGGGAGGGCGCGGACTCGGTCTTTTTGGTCTTCGATCTTCTGGTCTTAGATCCTTCGTCCTTCAGCACAACGGCATTTCCTTCGGCCTGGCGGCCGTCGTTTTTTCGCGGACGGCGTACAAAAGGGATTCAAAGAGCCCCGCGTTGATGGGAAAATCGCCTATCAGGCCAAGGCGGACCGCCTCGGTAAGAGTTTCCTCGATGACCTCCCTGGAAAGACTTTCATCGGCGCAGACACGGTAGGCAAGGGCCAGGGCATCCTCGGTGAGGAAACGGCTCTCGCTTTCCGGTATGAATCTTACGGACATTTTCTCTCCTCCTGTTCCCCCTGGAGTCGGTCAGGACCTGGTCCGGACCCTCGCGCTCCACCTTCCCGGGCCGCTGGAGACGGCAAGGCCATAGGCTGAAAGCGCTCCAAGGGCCCTCAGGACGGCAGCGGCGCTCATTTTACCTTCCGTCGCTATGTTGTCAACCGTCAGGTCGCCCTTTTCGCCCAGGATGCGCAGCACCTCGGTCTCGTCGGGCGCGAGGAGGAAGTTGGCTGGAGCGCCTTGCCCTTGTATGGGGGGGAATAGTTCACCCTGTCTTCCCGAAACAAGGGCGGCGAACTCCCCGATGTCCGCCAGGGGCATTGCCCCGTCGGATATGAGGGCGTTGGAACCTCGACAGACGCTGTCCGTTATCCGCCCCGGCACGGCCCACACTTCCCGGCCGACCTCGAGGGCGAGACGGGCGGTCAGGACCGCGCCGCTCCTTT
>JAAYIZ010000131.1 GCA_012523215.1 Thermovirga sp. | reverse complement strand
GTACCCTGGGAATACAGGGACCTGGAGAAGGAGCGCGGGAGAGGTTGGATCGAAGGAGCCTGGGAGATCGAGGCTGCCCTTCCGGAAGGGGCACCGGAGATCTTCGGCGTAGCCCTGGCCGCGGCGGGGCTGGGCGTCGGGGGGCTGAGGGTCGCCTCCAAGGCGAGGCTCTCGCTGGAACAGTGGGAGAAGGCGCCCTTTTTGCCCCTGTCCCTCGTGGACAGACCCCTCGTGTCGGTGCTGGCGCAAGTCCTGGGAGAACGCTACCCCCAGTTGATCTTTTCGAGGAACGGGGCGTCCCTGGAACTTCCCTCGAGGGCCGACATGGTTGAGGAGGTCCTTCTGTCATGGATAAAGTGAGGGAAGAGAGGACGCTGTGGAACGGATCGCAGGGAGAGAGCACCCCCTCCAGTAAATGGGAGGTCCCCCTGGCGGAGAGGATGAGGCCCAGGACGCTCGATGAGATGGCGGGACAGGGGCACCTCCTTTCGAGGGGAGCCCCTCTTTCCAGGGCGGTGCAGTCGGGGCGCGTGCCCAGTTGCATACTTTACGGCCCCCCCGGCGTGGGTAAGACGTCCATCGCCCGCCTGATGGCCTCCATGACGGGGCGCGATTTCCTGGAGATAAACGCCGTTTCGGCCAACGTGGCCGCCCTCAGGGAGCTGGTGGCCGAGGCAAAGCGCCTCAAGGACCTCAACGGCCGGGCTCCCGTGGCCTTTGTCGACGAGATCTATCATTTCAACCGGCAGCAGCAGAACGCCCTGCTGCCCTCCGTCGAAAAGGGAGACCTGATCCTGATGGGCACCACCACGGAGAACCCCTCTTTTGAGATAAACAAGACCCTCCTTTCCAGGGCCGTAGTCTATGAACTTCGCCCCCTGGAGGTGCAAGACCTGGTGGGATTGCTGGAGAGGGCGCTGAGCGACAGGGAGCGGGGCCTCGGCGAACTGGAGCTCTCCGCTTCAGGCCAGACCCTGAAGGAGATCGCCCTGGGAGCGGGGGGCGACGCCCGCCAGGCCCTCACCAGGCTGGAGCTCTCCGCCCATGCCGTGGCGACCGGTGGCGGGAGCGTTATCGACATCGATACGGTGAGGAAGATCTCCCCCAAGGCCCTGCAGCGCTATGACCGTGATCAGGACGACCACTACAGGATCATCTCGGCGCTGATCAAGAGCATGCGGGGTTCCGACCCCGACGCCGCCGTCTACTGGCTGGGACGGCTCGTGGCCGGAGGGGAGGATGTTCGTTTTGTGGCCCGGCGGCTCCTGGTGTTCGCCGCCGAGGACGTGGGGCTCGCCGACCCGCGCGCGCTATCGGTGGCGGCGGGGGCGGCTTACGCCTCGGACTTCGTGGGGTGGCCCGAGGCCAGGATTATTCTCTCGGAGGCTGTCGTCTACCTGTCGCTGGCCCCGAAGAGCAACAGCGCCTACAAGGCCATCGACGAGGCCCTTTCAGCCATAGAGGGTGGTGAACTCCAGGAAGTGCCCCTCCACCTCAGGCCCGGCGGAAAGGGGTACGCCTACCCCCACGAATTTCCGGAGCACTGGGTGGCTCAGAAGTACATGGAGCGGCCGATGAGATTTTACAGGCCGGGCGACCTCGGAGAGGAACCGGAGATGGCCAGGCTTCATAGGTTAAAGCGTGATGGTCATGACGCCGATGAAAACGAGGATGATCCCGCCAGCCAGGCGGGGGGTGAGTTTTTCGCCGAGGAAGAGCGTAGCGAAGAGGGCCGCCAGGAAGGGCCTGATGGAAACAATGCAGACGATGACGTCAACGGGGGCTAACCCGAAGGCGTAGGTCATGAAGAGGTTGCCCACCGTGAGACCCAGGGCGCCCGCCAGGGCCATCTCGACCATCACGACGCGGGATAGATTCCCGACCCCCCTGCCCCTTTCGAGAAGGAAGAACAGCATCCACGAACCCAGCGCCACGCTCACAGCCCGCCACCACTCCAGCTGCGGAACCGGTATGGTCTGCATGAGGACCTTGTTGGTGAGCATGCCGAAGGTCCAGCAGGACATGGCCAGGAAGGAGGCCACCAGGCCTCCGAGGACCTGGCGTTTTCGCTTGGGATCCCCCT
>JAAYIZ010000130.1 GCA_012523215.1 Thermovirga sp. | reverse complement strand
TCGTGAAGGAGGCCCTTATATCGGAACGGGCCCTCTTCCTGGTAAGTTCCACCAGGCCGAGGCCGGTGACGCCGAAGACTCTTGCCCTGGCGCGGTCGTTCCTGAAAAGTTCTCTCAGCGTCCCCAGCAGTTCTTCCTGGTCCTCCTCGTCATCCATGTCGATGAAGTCGATGACCACGATTCCTCCCAGGGCTCTCAACCTCAACTGTCGGGCGATCTCCCGCGCCGACTCGAGGTTCGTCTTCAGGATGGTGCTCCTGGGATCGCCCTCGCCGGTGTACTTTCCGGTGTTGACGTCGATCACCGTCAGGGCCTCGGTCTGGTCTATCACGAGGTAGGCCCCGGATTCGAGCCATACTTTCCTGTCGAGAGCCGACTCCAGGTCCTTCTCGATGCCCCAGAATTCGAAGATCGGGATATTGCCCCCGTGGAGGCTCACCTCGGGAGGAGCCCCGTTGGAGGGGAATCGCTCGAGGAAGGAGAGGATATTTTCGTATTCCTCCCGGCTGTCCACGACGATCTCGTCCACCGGGCCGAAGGGTTCGTCCCTGAGTATTCGTCCCACCAGGCTCAGATCCTGGTAGATGAGGCAGGGAGCGTCCTGTTCCCGGGCCATGCGGACGATGCCTTCCCAAAGCTGGACCAGGTTTTCCAGGTCCATTTCCAGCAGTTCCCTGTCCGCGCCCTCGGCGGCCGTCCTCACGATGATCCCGAAATCATCGGGCCTGATCTTCCGCGCCAGCGCCCTCAGCCGTTCCCTTCGTTCCTCGGGGATGCGCCTCGAGACACCTGTCTCGTTACCCCCCGGAACGAGGACAAGGAACCTTCCCGGAAGGGATATCCTCGTGGTCACCCTGGCCCCCTTGCCCTTCCTTGCCGTCTTCGTCACCTGGACCAGGAGTTCCGCGTTCTGCCTCACCTTGCTGCCCCTCGCGTCCTCGAGATACAGGAAGGCGTTGCGCCCCTCCCCGAGGTTCACGAAGGCCGCATTCATCCCCGGTAGGACGCTGTCGACCCTGGCTTTATAGATCTCGCCGCTCCGCTGGCGGTCCCACATCCGTTCCACGAATATCTCGTTGAGGCGGCCCCCCTCGACGACGGCGACCCTGGTCTCCTCGGGATCTATCGCGTTGGCGAAGACCTTCCTGTCGGAGATCATCCTGGTTCACCCCCTTCGCAAGTCAGGGGAGTGACCCTTTCCCCCGACCAGCCACCCACGGCCAGCCTCGTGACCAACAGTTCGCTCCAGGAGCGGACCACTCCTTCCTTCACAAGGCTCTTTACGATCGTGCCGCCGCCGGTCTGGCCCGGCGACGCCACCGCCACGTCCATCCACCCTTCCGAGGCTGAGATGTCCAGGGTCCGCCCAACGGGAACCCACCCATCGGATACCATCGCCCTGATCCTTTCAAAGGCCCGGGTTTCCCTGAAATAAACGCCATAGAGGGCGGCCGCGCACTCCTCGTTAAGCCGAGGCCTTCCCTCGACGACGCCAAACCTCAGGACGGTCACGCCTTGGGGGAGAAAATCGTTGACGCTTTCGCCGATGCCCCCTTCCCAGTGCTCGACCCATACTTCCAAGGGTTCTTCCAGGGCCGGGACACCGACGGGGAGGGCCGGTCCAAGGCTGATCTTGGGGCGGGGGCTCATGCCCTCGGTCAACTGGATCCTGGCGCCGGCTCTCCGAAAGGCGCGGCAAAAGAGGGCCGGCATTTCCACGTGGGGCACGAAGCAGACCCGCCCTCTCTTGGAGAAGATCAACCTGACCCTTGCCATCGGCCGCCTCCGAAACCTTCGCAATCCCTCTCCTGCCACCCGCACAGGTTGCAAGTCCCGCCCCTGCAATCGGTGGTCAGTTCCCCCGCCAGGGCTCTCACCCTCTCCGCCCAGAGGAAGGAACGGCTGACGCCCGCATCAATGACCTCCCAGGGAAAGGCCTCGTCGCACTCCCTTGTCCTGCCGGCGTATTCCGCCGGATCGATGCCCGCGTCGGCGAAGGCCCTCGTCCATCTTTCCCTGTCGAAGCACTCGGACCAGCCGTCGAAGCGGGCGCCGCTCTTCCAGGCTTTCTCAATCACGTCGGCTATCCCGCGGTCGCCCCTGGCTATGACTCCCTCGAGGAAGGTCTGGGCCGGTTCATGGTAATTCAGCACAATCCCG
>JAAYIZ010000129.1 GCA_012523215.1 Thermovirga sp. | reverse complement strand
CCAACCTCGATCCCGGGCAAGGGCCGCCAGTTTCCTCAGCATGTAGTGCTTGTTCTTCCAGGGAAGAATCGCTCCATCAAAAACCCCGACGGTGGGGTCCACGGCCAGTTCTTCGGAGAAGTACTGGTGACTACCAAGGCCATTGCAAGCGGGACAGGCCCCGTAAGGGTTATTGAATGAAAAAAGCCGGGGCTCGATCTCGGGAAGGATGATATCGCAGTCCGGGCACGCGTACTTCTCGGTGATGATCACCTCCTGGTCTCCAAAAAGAAGCATCAGGTAACCCTCGCTGAGAGAAAGAGAGTTTTCGACGGCTTCGGCAAGCCTATCCCTCCTGCTGTTTTCCACGGTGAGCCGATCGATGAACACCTCGATGTCATGCTTCTTGTTTTTATCCAGGGGGATGTCTTCCTCCAGCCAGAAGAGAGTGCCATCGACTCTCACACGGAGGAAACCTTCCTTCTGGTACTGCAGGAAGAGGTTCCGGAATTCACCCCTTTTCCCCCTCACTACAGGGGAGAGTATATCCACCTTCTCACCCTCGTGCTTCTGCAAAAGCATTTCCAGGATTTCGTCAACGGTGTGCCTCTCGACGGCCTTGCCGCACTGGGGACATAGGGGCGTCCCGGTCCTACCAAAGAGGAGCCTCAGGTAATCGTAAACCTCGGTCACAGTTCCGACGGTTGACCTTGGATTGCGGGATACTCCCTTCTGCTCGATTGAGATAGCGGGCGAGAGGCCCGAGATATCGTCTACATCGGGCTTATCCTGCACTCCAAGGAACTGTCTGGCATAAGAAGACAGTGATTCCACGTAGCGGCGTTGACCCTCGGCGTAGATCGTGTCGAAAGCCAGCGATGATTTCCCCGAGCCTGATGGTCCCGTGATGACGACCAGGCTGTTTCTAGGTATGTCTACGTCTATGTTTTTCAGGTTGTGCTGCCTTGCTCCTCTTACCTCTATCCATTGCGGCACGTCTGAATCCGCCTCCTTGGCCCTTCTGGAGAATATCCCTCAGGACGGCCGCCTTCTCGAAATCAAGATCCTCAACGGCCTTCCACATCATCCTCTCCAGTTCCTGGCTGGTGAAACCTTCACCTCCCGGCCTCAAGGATATTTCAAGGGGAATATCCACCGATTGTTCCTCCGGGAGCAGGGACAGGACCTTCTTATGCACGGTCCTGGGAGTAATGTTATGCATCCTGTTGAAATTTAACTGCTTTTCCCTTCTCCTTGACGTTTCCTCAAGGGCGGTTTTTATGCTGCCCGTCTCCTGGTCGGCGTAAAGGATCACTTGGCCTGCCGTATTCCTGGCAGCTCTTCCTATCATCTGGATGAGGGATCTCCTGGAGCGGAGGAAACCTTCCCTATCGGCATCGAGGATTCCCACGAAGGAAACCTCGGGTAGGTCAAGTCCTTCCCTGAGTAGATTCACGCCCACCAGAACCGAGATTTCTCCCCTTCGGAGGTCCCTGATCAGTCCCGTCCTCTCAAAGGCGTCCAGTTCGGAGTGGATATATTTAACACCAAAACCTATCTCCGATAGGTACTCGGCAAGATCCTCGGAGGACCGTTTAGTAAGGGTGGTTACAAGCGCCCTCTCTCCCCTGGCGGCAACCTTTCTCAATCTTTCCGTCAGGTCGTCTACCTGCCCCGTCGCGGGCGCAACGATCACTTCGGGATCGACAACTCCGGTGGGACGTACGATCAATTCGGCTACAGTCGAGGAGACACTCATTTCCCAGTCTCCAGGAGTGGCAGATACGAAACAGGCCTGCTTCAAAAAAGCGTAGAACTCGTCCCACTTAAGGGGACGGTTGTCGAGGCATGACGGCAGTCTGAACCCATGGTCCACCAGGGTCTGCTTCCTGGCCCTGTCCCCGTTATACATTCCCTGTACCTGGGGTATCGTGATATGGGATTCATCGATGAAGAAAAGAAAATCCTCGGGGAAGAAATCCAGCAATGTTCCCGGTGTTTCACCGGGTTGCCTTCCATCGAGGATCCGGGAGTAGTTCTCAATCCCGGAACAGTACCCCACCTCGGAGAGCATCTCCATATCGTACCTGGTCCTCATTTCCAGCCGCTGCGCCTCGAGGAGTTTATCCCTGGATCTGAAATATTGCAGCCTTTCCTGGAGCTCTTCCTCGATCTTAGGAAGGGCGTCGCCGATAGCATCCTGGGTCGTTATGTAATGCTGGGCCGGGAATATCGCGGCCTTGGGCTTGGAGAGGATGCTCTTTCCCGTCAACGGTTCTATCTCATCGATCTTTTCGACTACATCATCCTCCAGGTGTACCCTCACGGCCGTGTCGCTGTACGCTGGGAAGACTTCGATGGCCCCGCCCCTAGCACGAAAAGTACCCGGACGGAGGTCCAAATCATTCCTTTCGTAGTGATTTGAGACAAGCCTTGAGAGAAAATCCCTGCGTTCAAAACGTTCTCCCAGGGCAAAGCGGAAAATGGCTTCTTCATAGGCCTTTCTCTTGCCAAGACCGTAGATGCACGAAACGCTCGCCACGACTATTACATCTTTTCTTTCAAGAAGTGACTTCGTCGTGGCCAGCCTTAGCTTTTCGATCCTCTCGTTTATGGAAGCGTCCTTTTCAATATAGACATCGGATACTGGTACGTAGGCCTCCGGCTGGTAATAATCGTAGTAACTGACAAAATAGTGAACCGCGTTTTCCGGAAAAAACTCCTTGAACTCGCTGTAGAGTTGAGCCGCCAGGGTCTTGTTGTGCGCCAGGACAAGGGCGGGCCTCTGCAGCCTTTCAATGACATTGGCCATCGCGAAAGTCTTGCCGCTGCCGGTAACCCCTAAGAGGCATTGGAAACGCTCGCCCTTCCTGAAGCCTTCGGCAAGGCGGCCGATGGCCTCCGGTTGGTCTCCCGCCGGCGGCCATTCGGATCGAAGTTCAAAGGCTTTCAATTTATCGCTCAAGGTTGCCTCCCTTTGACGCATTTAAAGTGAAAAGAGCGCCCGACCTCAAAGGATCCGGCCGAACGCTCGGGTCATCCGCCAGGCGAAAGGGTCACCCCTTTGGGAGTCGGTCGGGCCTCTCCCTTCAGGCAACGGACCCTCCCTCTTTTCCTTCCCTCGTCAAAACGGTGGAACAATCATCGTCGAGCCCTTCTGTGGGCCTTATGATGCCCTCCTCAAGCAGAGCGTCGAGGCGATCGCCCTCGATGACCTCTTCAGCGAGGAGTGTCCTGGCAATCCTGACATGGGCCTCGTGATTCTCCTTAAGGATTTCGCGGACCCTTTCGTAACAGTCTTCAACGATGCGCCGTACCTCCTGGTCGATGGCGTAGGCCACTTCGTCGCTATAATTACGATCTTCCATGATGTCCCGGCCCAGGAAGACTTCGTGCTGCTTCCTCCCGAGCGTGACCGGCCCCAGGGAATCGCTCATGCCAAACTCCGTCACCATTTGCCTGGCTATCTGGGTCGCCCTTTCGAGGTCATTCTGAGCACCGGTGGTAATATCCGAAAAATGAATCTCCTCGGCCACCCTGCCGCCCAGGAGCACGCATATCCTGTTGATAAGTTCCTTCTTGGACATGAGAAATCGATCCTCTTCCGGGAGCTGAAGGGTATAACCAAGTGCCTTATGTCCCCTTGGGATGATCGATATCTTGTGGACAGGATCGCAACCAGGCACCATCTTCGCGACGAGAGCATGCCCTACCTCGTGGAAGGCTATGATCTCCTTTTCATGGTCGCTTATCAATCTACTCCTCCGCTCGGGTCCTGCGAGTACCCTGTCAGTGGCTTCCTCGAATTCGGCCATGGATATGTTCTTCCTGTCCTTCCTGGCGGCGAGAAGGGCCGCCTCGTTTACGAGGTTGGCTAGGTCGGCCCCGACGAAACCGGGCGTCCTCTTCGCAAGCACCTCGAGATCCACGTCTTCATCGGTCTTCATGTCCCTGAGGTGAACCTTGAGGATTGCCTCTCGCCCATTCCTGTCCGGACGGTCAATCACAATGTGCCGGTCAAACCGACCGGGCCTGAGAAGGGCCGGGTCCAGGATGTCGGGGCGGTTGGTCGCCGCTATCAGGATGATCCCCGATGACACGTTGAAACCATCCATCTCGACCAAGAGCTGGTTAAGAGTCTGTTCCCTCTCATCGTGGCCACCACCGAGACCTGCCCCGCGCTGTCTCCCCACGGCGTCTATTTCGTCGATGAATACTATGCAGGGTTGGTTCTTCCTGGCTTGTTCGAACATGTCTCTAACCCTGGCGGCACCCACGCCCACGAACATTTCAACGAAATCAGAACCACTGATGCTGAAAAAGGGAACATCGGCCTCGCCCGAACAGGCCCTTGCCAGAAGGGTTTTGCCGGCGCCGGGAGGTCCCAACAGGAGCACCCCCTTAGGTATCTTGGCGCCCAGCCTGGAAAACCTGGTGGGGTCCCTGAGGTAATCGACGACTTCCTTCAGTTCCTCCTTTGATTCATCACAACCGGCCACATCGGCGAAGGTAACCTTGGGCCTATTATCAAGGAAGAGTTTCGCCTTGTTCTTGGCGAAACTCATAACCTTGTTGCTCCCGCCCTGCATGTGATAGAGGATGAAAACCCAGGCTCCTATCAGGAGCAGGGTGGGAAAGAGGGAGGACATCATGGTGACCCACCACGGTGATTTCGCTGGAGGAAGGACCTCCACCTGGACTCCCTTCTCGGCCAATTGGGGAGCTAGGTCACCGATCCCGACGGCTATGGTCCGGAACTGGACCCCTCCCTCCCGGGTACCTTTTATTAGGTCACCCTCGATTGAGACCTGTTCCAGTTTCCCTTCCTGGAAATAGTTCAAAAAGGTGCTGTAACTGATCAGTTCACGCTCCTCGGGGCTTTGAGCCGGCGAAAGGAACATATTCACCAGGCTTACAACCAGTACGATCATCACCAGGTAAAGCCCGAGGTTCTTTGCCATTTTCCCCAATACGTTCCCACCTCTCGTTCAAAAGAACAAAGAACCCTACCAGAACGGGTTTAGCCCCTTCTTCTCAGGGTGTATATCTCGGGGAGGTTTCTCCACTTCCCGGAATAATCCAGGCCATAGCCTACCACAAACTCATCGGGAATTTCGAAACCCCTGAAGGTAATTTCAACATCTATCTTTCTCCTGGCAGGTTTGTCCAGCAGAGAACAGATCTCCAGCATCTCCGGTTCTCTCTCCCTGAGGATGCTGACAAGGTAAGAAAGAGTGAGCCCCGTATCCACAATATCCTCGACGAGGATGACATTCCTGCCGTTTATGTCGACATCAAGGTCCTTGATTATCCTCACAACTCCACTGGATTCAGTGGATGTTCCATAGGATGCCACGGCGAGGAAATCCATCTCTGTCGTCATCGATGTCGGAAGCTCCCTGATCAGATCGGAAAGGAAAACAACGGCTCCCTTCAAAACACCGATGAGCACGAGACTCCTGTCTCCATAGGCGGAACCGAGGTCGAAAGCGAGTTCTCGAACCCTGTCCTGGATGGTCTTTCTCCTGATCAAGACCTCTCCGAGGTCACATTCCATCTTCGTTCTCTCCTTTCCTTCCCTTCCTAGTGATCCTCGCCCGAAGTTGCAGAGAGGAGCCGAACTTCCCCTCGTCTATTGCCCTTCTTGAATCTAATGGGCATGAGAAGGGGCTCCAGAAGGTCCTGGAGAACCTGACCGAAGGCCAGTTTCTCTCCGCCCACCAGGGTATTTCCGATCGGTCTGGATCATCTTTTTTCGCGGTGTCGGCGGCTTGCACTTCCACGAAATCCGCCCCATCGGCGGGGATCAGGCAACTTGCCGACCCCAGGGCAAAACGTCGGCCGGGGATGAATCGCCAGTCAAAGGACCATGGACCCCATCGGAAGGACCCTCTTTCCCCGCGAAGATTGAAGTTTTCCCTGCCAGGTCCTTTGGAAGAGAAGGTTTCTCTTTTCACGAGGGAAGCGGCTTTTCCGGAAGCACAGATTTCGAGATCACCTTCCCATTGAAAACGCCAACGTCTCTCGCCTTTCCGTATCAGTTCGAGAAACCTTGATGTCTTCTCCCTTGAAAGGGGTGAAAGGCCCAGGCTTCTTCCCTCAAAGGCGAAGATCGACTGGATGGCTTGGTCCTCCATTCTTTGCAGGAGAGCCAAGTCCCACGATCTCAACGCTAAGGGCTGCCATATCCGGCACCACGCCGCCATGATTGCCGATTTCTTTTCTATCAGGTCTTCCAGTTGCCCGGCTTCCGAAGAAAGATCCAAAAGATGGTCCACGAAACGCTTGTTTCCTTCAGAAATAAGCAGGGGAAGAAAGACATGCCTTATCTTGTTGCGAAAATATTTTGTCTCGATGTTCGTCTCATCTTCCATCCAGTGGACGGAACCTTCGAGGAGCAACCCTCGCAGCTCATCCCTGGAGATGCCCATAATGGGACGGACAACCTTTCCCCTGGTCCAGGGTATACCCCTCAGGCCCCTGATCCCCGTCCCGCGGAGCAGATTCAGGAAAACTGTCTCGGCTAGGTCGTCGGAGGTATGCCCCGTCGCGATAAAAGGCGCCCCCTGCGAGGATGCTACCCGATGGAGGAAGGCATACCTTTCCCTCCTACCCGCCTCTTCAAGGGTTTCCCCCCTGCGTTTTATCGAGGGGATATCGAGGTGTTCCACGTGGCACTCAGTATTCCATTCGCGGCATACGCGCTCCACAAACGCGGCGTCCCTGAGGGAAGTCTCCTTTCGAAAGCCATGCTCAAGATGGGCAGCGACCACTCTGCCTTTCCACCTGAAACGGAGGAGCCAGAAAAGAGCCATGGAATCGCTGCCTCCGGAGACCGCAACCACCATCGGCCCGTCGTGGTCCCACCAGCCTTGGTCCCTGCCCGCTATTTCGAAACGCCTGAACAACGACCTGGCTCCTGAACTCCAGTCTCCCCTGGAGGAACGGTCCTTTATCAAGGGGGCCCCTCCTCTTTTTCGGCAATGATCCACCCAGTCCAGGATTAAAAACCTAACCGGGCCGCCGGCCCATTTTTTTAGCCCAACTGTCCTTGAGCGAAATGGTCCGGTTGAACACGGGTTTTCCCTTCCGGTGATCGTAATCTGTAATGAAATAGCCCTGCCTTAGAAACTGGAATCGATCCATGGATGCGGCATAGGCCAGGGATGGTTCCGCCATACAGTCCTGGATCACCTCCAGCGAATCCGGGTTAAGGTAGTCCTTGTAATCGGCACCTTCTTCCATTTCATCCATAGCTTCGAGCGTGAAGAGATGATCGTAAAGCCGGACCTCGGCCTTTATCGCGTGGGCGGCGCTCACCCAGTGGAGAGTTCCCCTGATGCGGCGCCCGTCGGGCGCTTCCCCTCCCCTGGATTCGGGATAGTATTCGCATCTTACCTCGGCCACCCGGCCATCAGGTCCTTTCTCGAAACTATTACATTTTACAATATAGGCATGCTTAAGTCTCACTTCCGCACCCGGTGAAAGGCGAAAGAACTTGGCGGGAGGGTTCTCCATGAAGTCCTCCCTCTCGATGTACAACTCCTTGCTGAAGGGTACCTTCCGGTATACAGCGGTTTCAGCTTCAGGATTTACCAGGACATCGATCTCCTCGCTAACGCCCTCGGGATAATTCTCTATGATGAGTTTCAGGGGTCTCAAAACCGCCATGGCCCGGGGCGCGACAGCGTTCAACTCATCCCTTATGCAGTGGTGAAGAAGTTCCACATCGACAAGGCTGTTTGCCTTGGAGACCCCGATCTTTCTGCAGAAGGCCCTTATTGAGGAAGGGGTATATCCCCGCCGCCTCAAACCACTGATTGTGGGCATCCTGGGATCGTCCCATCCGGAAACGAAACCCTTCGAAACCAGTTCAAGGAGCCTTCTCTTGCTCATAAGGGTATAGGTAAGGTTGAGCCGGGCGAACTCATACTGCCTCGGCCTGGAAGGAACCGATACATTATCGATGAACCAGTCGTAAAGGGGGCGATGGTCCTCGAATTCAAGGGTGCAAATGGAGTGGGTCACCCCCTCGATGGCGTCTTCGTAACCATGAGCGAAGTCATACATGGGGTATATGCACCACTTGTCCCCTGTCCTGTGATGAGGCTGGTGAAGGATCCGGTACATTACGGGGTCCCTCATGTTGAGGTTGGGATGGGACATATCGATCCTAGCCCTGAGAACGCATTCTCCCTCGGGGAAATGACCCTCCTTCATCTTGCGGAACAGCATCAAGTTTTCCTCTACGGACCTGTTGCTGTAGGGGGATTCTACCCCTGGTTTGGTTAGGGTACCTCGGTTTTCCCTGATCTCGTCGGCGGTCTGATGATCGACATAAGCCTTCCCCGCCTCAATGAGTTCAAGGGCCCATTCGTGGAACTGCTCAAAGTAATCCGAGGCGAAGCGCAGGTTCGCCCAACGGAAACCGAGCCAGGTCACATCTTCAATTATAGATTCCACGTACTCCGACTCTTCCTTGCTCGGATTGGTATCGTCAAACCTCAGGTTACACTCGCCACCAAACTGTTCGGCAATCCCAAAATTAAGGCATAT
>JAAYIZ010000128.1 GCA_012523215.1 Thermovirga sp. | reverse complement strand
CACCGTATCTCTTTTCAGATTCCCCCGCGCCGTAGCCTTTACTCCGCCTGATCCCGCTACAATCTCCAGCAGAACTCGGCAGTTATGAAGCAGCGGGGCGTTTTCAAGCATATCGGCGGGCAGGTCGTCGTTCAGGTTTATTACCTTTTCGTCATTCCACCAGCCCAGGTTCAAAAGCTCGTGCATTTGTTTTGGTGAAAGCCCGTAGAATTCGTCAATTGGAGACTCGTTGTGATCGCGGGAGAGTTTTTTCAGCGCCTTGTCCAAATCCGGCAAGCGTCCATTTTTCCAGTCTTTAACTGTTTGGGCTACCTTTTGTCTGAATTCATCGCTCGGCGCCCCGGGGCGAACCCTGTCCGAGGTAGGATCTGCGAGGGAAGGCAGATCATCAACACGGTCTCGCACCTTCGAAAGGATCCCCTCAAGAATTGTCCGATCCTTCCCGGCCGCCAAAAGGCATACGTCTCTGTTGATACATTCCCCCATCAGAAGCAATTCGTCAAAATTAAGCAACGCAATCCAAATATCACCTTCCCTTTCAAGGTCACATCTTAAAAACGAACCAAAAGCCCTCCTTGCCAACGGCGACGAAAGCAGAAGCACCCTTCTTTCTATTTCCGAAAGCGGCAAACGCGTTTCCCCCGAATCCCAAAATCACATATCTATCGCGCCGAACATGAAGACTAATTTCCCAACCCATGATTAACGCCATGGATTACTGATTTAACTATAGCGCTTCGGGAGCCAGCCGCAACAACCTGGACAATTTTCAAAAAATGCACAAAAAAGCAACGAACGCTCCTGGCTGTCATTTCGAGCGAGCGGCGTAACCGTGGGGAGATCGAAGATCCGGCCTACAGCCAGCCGCCCCGGTTTAAAGGTGAAAAGGGTTTGGCCTTGCCCGTTTCGATTCACGATTTACGGCTTTCTCGCCCTTATGGTATACAAATGCTCAAAATCAAGCCCTGACCCCAAGCCCTTGCCTCTGGTCTCCTTTCATAATAAAATAGCGCCATGCGCTAATAATATTTGCGGAGGCCGAAATGAAAAAACCTGATTATATCCCCCGGTGGGCCGAGGAGATCCTTCTGAGAGAAACGGAGACCAGCCCCGTGGTCATGCTTCTTGGGGCAAGGCAGGTCGGAAAAACGACCCTTTTGAAAAATTGCCTCGTCCCCAGGGGCTGGACCTACATGACGGCCGACGACCCCGACCAGATGGTGGCCCTTGCCGCTGATCCCAAGTCAGTGCTGAAAAGCGCCGGGGATGTAATACTCGACGAGTTCCAGCACATGCCCGGCGGCATCGACAGGGTAGTCAAGCTCCTTGTAGATAACAGTGAAGAAGTACGCTTTGTCCTTACCGGATCCTCCACGTCGGGGATGCTTCGTTCTCTTGGCGACAGCATGGCCGGAAGATCTTCCATAGTTTCCATGTACCCTCCGGCACCGGGTGAGTGGCCTGGCGAGGCGGACTGGACAAAAGGGTTGCTGCCCCGTGTCAGGCTTGGATACCGAAATGAAGAGGCCTGGCTCTCCTTCTGGAAAGGCTACGAAGTTGCCATCGTGCAGAAAGACATCCCTGCGGTATCGGACATACGCAAACGCAACCCCGCTGAGATCTACAGGCTATGCAGGCTCCTCGCCGCTAGGGCCGGATGCAGGATCAACTTCCAGGACCTGGCCAGGGACATGGGAGGAATCGCCCTTACCACTGTAAAAAGGTGGGTCAACGCCCTTGAAGCGGTCGGGGTGGTGGAGCTCCTTCCGCCATGGGTGAATGTATCGTCCCGTTTCCGGAAATCACCCAAGCTATACTTCTTTGACCCCGGCTTCGCCTCCTACCTGGGGAACATCGACGGGGGAAGCCTCTTTGAGAACGCCGCTTTTACGGCCCTTCGTGCCTGGAGTTCCCTGAAACCCAGTACGGGCCTTTTCTGGTATCTCGACCGCAACAACAGGGAGATCGACTTTATCATCCAAAACCGCGGGGGCAACATTGGCTTCGAAGCCAAGAAAGCCTCCTCCGTCAACCTGTCACATGCGAAAACACTTATCGAAGCAAGGCGCGAGGGCCTTATAAAAGAGGGATATGTCCTCTTCGACGGAGAGGGTAAACAACAGCTATCGGAAGATGTATTCGCCCTAGGAATCCGATCCCTCACGCCAAAATTCCCCTCATAGCCCAGCCTTCAAGCCTTCTTTCTTCCGGTTTCCGGTTCAGGGGTGCTGTCCTTCCTGCGGCCTAAAACCCCATAACATCGATGTACAGCGATGAACCATGAAAGTATCGGCGTTGAGAAAAAAGATAGGAATGGCCCTCACCCGCAAGGGGGGGCCATCGTCGGAAACTTTGTGATCTTTCAAGGCGATGAAAGAATGCCTGAACCGGGGCAAAAAGCTGAACCTCTGTAATAGAAGCGGGTTCGAGATCGATCTGGTAGGAGAAGGTTCCCTGGTGGATGCCCTCTAGAT
>JAAYIZ010000127.1 GCA_012523215.1 Thermovirga sp. | reverse complement strand
GAGATGTTCCGGAAGATTCTCGACGACGCCCGTGCCGGCGACAACGTTGGAGTGCTGCTGCGCGGCGTCGGCAAGGAGGACGTTGAGCGGGGCCAGGTTCTTGCGAAGCCTGGGAGCATCACGCCCCACAAGCATTTCAAGTCCGAGGTGTACGTTCTGAAGAAGGAGGAGGGCGGTCGTCACACGCCGTTTTTCAGTGGCTACAAGCCGCAGTTTTACTTCAGGACGACGGATGTGACGGGAGACATCAAGCTTCCCGAGGGTGTAGAGATGGTAATGCCTGGCGACAATGCGGCCTTCGAGGTTAAACTGATCCAGCCCATCGCCATGGACCAGGGCCTTCGTTTCGCGGTCCGCGAGGGCGGCAGGACCGTCGGCGCCGGTGTCGTCACCGAAATCCTCGGCAGCTGATTTTGGGAGGCAGTCACAGTGGCGAAGAAGATCCGGATCAAGCTCAAGGCGTTCGACCATAGGGCGCTGGACTCATCCGCGTTCCAAATAGCGGAGACGGCGCAGCGAACGGGGGCCAAGGTTTCCGGGCCTATCCCCCTTCCGACGGAAGTGAACAAGTTCACGGTCCTCAAGTCGCCGCATAAGGACAAGGACGCGAGAGAACAATTTGAAATGAGGACTCATAAGCGGCTCATCGATATCATCGACCCCACGCAGAAGACCATGGAGTCGCTTATGCAGCTGAATCTCCCCTCCGGAGTGGATATCCAGATCAAGCTTTAAGGGGAGCAATGAGCTGAAAGGAGAGAGATGGTACAAATGGGTATTCTTGGTCGCAAGCTGGGCATGACCCAGATCTTCGACGAGCAGGGCCGGTCCATTCCGGTGACGGTTGTCGAGGCAGGTCCCTGCAGCGTCGTCGCCGTCAAGAACCGTGATGTGGATGGTTACACCGCAGTGAGCCTGTCCTTCGGGGACACCAAGCCATCGAAGCTGAACAAGCCCTACAGGGGTGTCTTCGAAAAGAGGGGCCTCGAGCCCAAAAAGTGGATCCGGGAGTTCAGGGTGGACGACACCGAGGGCTATGAAGTCGGTGGTGTCGTCTCCGTAGAACTCTTCGAGACGGGCGATGTGATCGATGTGACAGGGCGAAGCAAGGGAAAGGGATTCGCCGGGGTCATAAAGCGGCATCACTTCGGCGGCGGTCCCGCCAGTCACGGCGCTTCCAAGTTCCACCGGAAGCCCGGTTCGATGGGAGCGAGCAGCTCCCCCGGTCAGATCTTCAAGGGAAAGGCAATGCCGGGAAGGATGGGCGGAGAACGGGTGACCGTCAAGAATCTGTCTGTAGCCGGCGTTGATCCGGAAAACCACCTTTTGCTCATCAGGGGCGCTGTTCCAGGACCCAGGAACGGGCTCGTGATGATTCGCAAGCGGGTTGGGGCGGCACGATAAGGAGGCAGCGGAGCTATGCCGACTGTAAAGGTAATCAATTTCAAGGGAGAATTGATCGGTGAGGAGAACCTTTCCGATTCCGTTTTCGCGGCTCCTATCCATGTGCCGGCGATGCACCAGGTCGTGGTAGCCCAGCAGGCTAATGCCAGGCAGGGGACGCACTCAACCAAGACCCGGGGTGAAGTGCGCGGCGGCGGGAGAAAACCCTGGAGGCAGAAGCATACGGGGAGGGCCAGGCACGGCAGCAGGCGATCTCCTCTTTGGGTAGGCGGTGGAGTCACCCATGGCCCCCGCCCCAGGGACTATCACCAGAAGGTCAACCGGAAGGTCAGAAG
>JAAYIZ010000126.1 GCA_012523215.1 Thermovirga sp. | reverse complement strand
GTAGTTGCATCAGGAGCAAAAGTCCGCCTGAGCGAGAGTATCAGGACAAATCCGAAAAGTCCCATAACAATGGATGGGACGCTTGCAAGAAGGTCCACCGCCAGGGAAAGGACCTCTTTCTTCCTGCCTATCGCATAACGAGCAAGGTATATCCCGCAACCAATGCCCGGAATTAGTGAAAGAGCCATTGTAAGGCCTACCAGGTACAGGGTTCCCGCAAAAGCAGGCCATATGCCGTCCCAGACCGGGCGAGCGCCTGTAATCGCATCGATCGGGGCCGTGTCGCCAAAGAAAAGTTCAAGATCGAGCACTTGAGCGCCGTGGTAAAAGACAAAGCCCATCAGCGTGGCGAATGAACCTATTACAAAAAGAGCCGATGTAAAGGAGAGAAAACGCAGCAGCCTTACCCTCGTCACTAGGATCTCCTCCTCAAAAGGCGCAACAGCATATTTGCCGTAATGCTCACAAAAAGGAGGATCCCGCCTGCCACGTAAAGGGAAAAATAGGCAGTCCCACCCACATCGGATGACAAGACAAGGCCGATATGCGCGGTCAGAGTCCTTATTGCATCCAGGGGGGAATTGGCATACTGGACCGCGTTGCCGGCAAGCATCGTCGGGATCAGGGTGTCTCCCGCCGCGCGCCCGAAGCCGAGAAGGGCCGAAGAGCATACCCATTTCCCTGAGGCAGGAAGGACTACCATTGCGACGTTTTGTTCAGTAGTAAGCCCCAAAGCGGCTGACGTCATCGACGTTTCGGACTCTATCGTCCTGAAGGTGCTGTCCATGGCGAGGACCATTGTCGGCAAAATAAGCAGGCTGAGCACCAGCGAAGCGGTAAGCCATGAAAACCCCGATCCTCCAAGTCCGTTCCTTATCAAGGGAACGAGAAGGAAGACCGAGGCAAAACCATATACAACGGTTGGTATGGCGGTCATGATCCTGAGCATCCATGAGAGGAGTCTGGCCGCTGGCCTGGGGCCGAAGCCGTGGATAAAACAGCAGCATCCGACGGCCAAGGTCCATCCCATGACTAAAGATGAAAGCGAAAGAAGTCCGCTGGCCCAGATCATGGGCATGATGCCGAATTTCTCCGCTTCCGGGTTCCATAGAGAACCAAAAAGTGAGGGTCCGCTCTTCAGCAGGCCATCCAAAGCGCACAGGGTGATAAAGACAAAGATGGCCGACATGAGAGATGAGATATAAACAGCCGATACCTTTAACCAGAAAGGCGTATTTTTATTTTTGTTCAATTGAATACCCTGGCTATGCAAGGGAAAGGAAAGAATGCTCTCCCTCTATAGCCTTTACTCTTCAGCCGGGAGCGGGATGTAGCCGCTCTCTTTTATTATCTCCGCGCCTTCGGGGCTGAATATGTAGTCGATAAAAAGCTTCGTAAGCCCCTCGGGCTTCCCCTTGGTGTTCATGTAAAGGTTGCGCGTAACTTCATATATCCCCTTCGCGGCATTTTCCTGGGAAGGTACTACACCGTCAAAGGTCGGAGCTTTCACTGAATCATCAATGTGCCCGACCCCGACATATCCTATTGCTCGTTTATCCTGGGCGATGGCGGTTTTCATCGCTCCATTGGAACTGACGATGTTTATCGAAGAAGCGAGCTCTCCCTTTCTTATCGCTTTCTCTGTGAAGACTTCCCTTGTACCGCTTCCGTCTTCTCTTCCGAAGACGTTTATTGCACCGGGTTCACCGCCCAGTGCTTTCCAGTCTTTGATTACACCGGAATAAATATCCATCACCTGTTGGGTCGTGAGGGCCGCTATCTTGTTATTTGGATTGACCACTACCGCTACTCCGTCAATGGCGAAGGCGAAGGAGACCAGCCCATACTTGGATATTTCGTCTTCCTTCAGGGGACGCCCGGTGTTCCCTATAGTAACAAGCCCTTCGCCGACCTGCTTCACTCCCACCCCTGAACCTCCGCCGGCGACAGTGATTCGTATGTCGGGGTTAATAGACATTATCCTTTTTGCCGCTTCCTTCATGACAGGAATATGGGCGGTTCCGCCTGATATATCGATAACCCCTTTCTGCCCTTTGAAGGCATCAAGGGGTTCACCCCCCGCGGCTGAAGCGGTAATCAGCATTGTTGTAAGCAACATTGAAACAAATAATTTATTCATATTTTGATGACATCTCCTCGTTCGTTTTTTGCTGCCCGAGTTAAAAGGAAACAAGCATAGATAAACCTTCGAAGCAAAAGAAATGCTTCTAAAGTATCACTCCAGCTATTTGCGGCAGGGAATCAACTTACAGGAAATTAAGGAAGGTTAAATGCTGGTCCTTAAAAGGGTAAGGCAGAAGTCCCGGAAGCTGAATGTGCGGCAAACTGGTAATGCATCCCGTGCATCATCCTATGAACGACAGGTCATGTCTGAACCACGGTATGCCACCACCTTCCGAGATAAACAGGGGTTGTTACAAGTTTAATAATATTACATTTGGTGCAGTATTTGTCAAGGTAAGGGTTGCCTGATTGTCGCCGGACAGGGATAATGTCATCCCTTAAGGGGACAGGGACGAGGTCCCCTTCTCCTGAGAAGGGGGAAATGTCACCCCCCCCCTGGGTTTTGATAGAGAATGTATCCCATTAAGAACGAGGGTGACATCAGGTTGTCTATCAAGCAGGCACGGAAACTTCATGTTCTTGAAGAGGTGACGGGCGGGGTGATAACCAACAGGGAGGCTTCAGCCGCTTTGGGGCTGTCGGTACGGCAGGTCCAGAGGATAAAGACCGGCTACGAGGAGGCGGGATCGTCATCGCTGGTCCACGGCAACACCGGCCGCAAGCCTTCCAACTTCATCCCCACCGACATAAGGGCCTTGGTAGCAGACCGTGCCGCCAGCCTGTGGAAGGGGGCCAGCGCCAGCCACATGTCGGAGCTGCTCTTTACCGAAGCGGGGCGGTCCGTCTCCCCCAAGACCATCACCAGGATCCTGAAAGGAGCAAGCTTGAAGAACCC
>JAAYIZ010000125.1 GCA_012523215.1 Thermovirga sp. | reverse complement strand
CGGACAGGAATCTACCATCCCTGGGGTCAACGAGGAGGATCATCCCGCTTATGTAGGGCAATCCCTTCTTCGGATTATCTTCCCATCCCCCTATAAACTTGATCCCTGCTGACTCAAGCCAACCGATATAGGCTGGCATTGAGTTCATTCCGGCATGATAGGGTAGGCCGCTTTCGCCATCCCCCAGGTCGAGGTGCACTTTCGTGGGGTTGATGACCGATCCTTCGCCCATGCCCCGGAAGGTTTTCTCAACGGCGTCGATCACTTCAGCCATGGAAACCAGTTCGCCGATCTCTTTCTGCGTGACGAGTAAAGTTGTCATCCCTTCACCCCCTGTTAAGATATGGTATGGGACTATACCTTAAGCAAATTCGTAGCTTCCTCCGATTCCTTTCTCTTCGGCTTTTTTGAGAGCAATAGTAGCAACGGCTATGTCCATCGCCCCGGTCCCTATAGGAATGCAAAGAGTCCTTTCCGATGACGATCCCGGACCCTTCTTTTTCCCAGCCACGATCTCTCCTATCGTGGCGTAGATGCTCTTTTCGGTGATCTTTCCGGCTTCGCTCAGTTCCTTCAGGGCTCCCCGGTGCAGGCATTGTCCGACATGGTCCACGATGATCCTGTCGGCGTTGAGGATGTAGGCATCTTCACACTCCTGGTACGAACCCATGGGGAAAAGGATCCCACCGGGTTTAATCCAGGCATCCTTGACATACTTATCCTTGGACTGGGTCACGCAGACTACGACGTCGGCACTGGTTGCAGCCTCTTCCGGGGTTTTAGCTATGACGATCTTCCCCTGGACGGTATCCTTCATGTCTTCTGCGTACTTCCTGCTGGCCTCAGGAGAAATATCGTAGACGTGGACCTCGTCGATATGGAAAAGTTCCGCTATTGCCATGGTCTGGGTATGTCCCTGCATCCCGGCTCCGAAAAGTCCCAACTTCAAGGTTTTTTCTGGGTGGAGGTACTTCAGGGCTACCGCTGTCTGGGCTCCGGTCCTCATGTTGGTAATATAGGCACCATCCATGACGGCCCGGAAATTCCCTATCTTCGGATCGATGAGGAGGATCATGGAGGTGATGTAGGGAAGGCCCATTTTCTTCCTCTCCCCCAGGAAGCCACCCGCCCACTTGATCCCCGCTGAGTCCAGCCAGCCGATATAAGCGGGCATGGCGTTCATGAATCCCTCATAGGGTGGAAATTCCGCTGTCTCTCCAAGGTCGAGGCCGACTTTCGTGGGATTGACCACCGTCTCCTCTCCCATCCCCCTGAAGGTCTTCTCCGCCGCATCGATCACTTCCTTCATTGAAATAAGCTTCTTTACTTCTTCCTGGCTCAACAGCCTTGTTTTAAACATGCCATCCTCCCTCCAGTTTCTCTGAAATTATGTCAACGACAACCTTCCTTGCAGGAACTGCACCTGGAAAGCCACTCTTCTTTAAGACGTTTCGCTGTCTTTGTCACCCCCAGGCTCCCCTGGGTAGTGCCCCTGAGCTCTGGGGGCATCAGCTGCTGGACATTCCTCAGGGCATCGATCACTTCATCGGGCGGGATTACGCTCCTTATGCCGGCCAGCGCCATATCCGCGGAGGTGAACGCGTTGGCCACGCCTACGGCGTTCCGCTTGATGCATGGAATCTCTACAGGGCCGGCCACAGGGTCGCAGACAAGGCCGAGCAGGCTTTTCAGGGCAAGGGCCATGGCATGGGCCGTCGCCTCTGCCGTCCCTCCTCCAATATGTGCCAGGGCCGCGGCGGCCATCGCCGATGCCACTCCAATCTCCGACTGGCAACCCCCCAGGGCCCCGGAAATAGGCGCCTTGAAAGCCACCAGTGCCCCGTAGACACCCGCCACGAGCAGGGCGTTCAAGATGGCTTCGTCATCCAAAGACCTCTTTTCCTTTACAGCCGAGAGGACTCCCGGCAGCACCCCGCAGGAACCCGCCGTCGGGGCGGCACAGACCCGGCCCATGGAAGCGTTGACCTCCATGGCGGAGATGGCCTTCGCGACAGCCAGGGGCAGGATTGGTCCCGACAATGTGACCCCTGCATGGAAAGACTCGAGAAGTTTCTGCCCTTCATTGCCAGGCATCAGGCCGCCGACCATTTTGTTTTGGCCCGAAAGCCCGATTTTCGTCGAATCTTCCATGACAGACCAGGCGCGGGCGAGTTTCTCCCTGATTTTTATCCTGCTCAACCCGCTTCGTCCCGTCTCATAGGTTTCCATGACCTGGAGCAACCCGCTTTCCCTGGAAAACCGGACCATCTCCTCCACGGTGCTGAAAAGAGCAGGACCGTCGATTTTACCGTAATCGTAAAGTGCCGGCAGGCGGCTTACCTCCAAAACACCCTTTGCCTTTCCCAGCCTCTCAAGCACGGTTTTTTCCGGCAGGGCGAGGGGTTTGATCACGAAAAGTCTCGCTCCTCCAGGGGTTTCCGAAAGGAAAGGTTTATCCCTGAACTCAATGGCCGCCGCCTCGGCGGGGAGGTCCGTGCCGGGTTCAGCGAGCAGCAGGACCTCGTCGTGCTTCCCCCTCAGCTCCACGGGGAAACCATCGATGAAGGAGACCAGGATCTCTCCGCCACCCAGGGTGATGCCTTCCACGCGGCGCGTTTTCCCCTCGCGGGTTTCAAGTTCAATTTCTATCGTGTTGGGGTTTTTCGCTTCCAAGGAAAGGGTCCGGACATGAACATCGAGGTTTTCCCTTTTTGCCCTTTCAAGGGCTTCCCTTATGCCCGGGGCGTCGACATCCATGCCGAGGAGCCCAGCGACGACCCCCGAGTCGGTCATGTGTCCCTTGTAGGTCTGCGCCAGGGGGCCATAAAAGGTTACCACAGCCCTGACCACGGTATCACCCGCGATGTGGCGCGCCATAAGGCCCAGGCGGACAGCCCCGGCGGTGTGCGAACTGGAGGGTCCCGTCATGACGGGGCCCAAGATGTCGAAAATGCTTCCCGGTACTTCGAGAACAGCCATCCATTCCCCCTCCTTGGTTATGCCCCTTTCACCAGCTTTTCCCTTATGCTTTCGATCCCGGCGGAGCGGAATCCCATCTTTTCCAATGTCCGCCCTTCGGAGAAGTAATCCTTGTCGTTGATTTTCCCTGCCAAAAGAATGATGCTCTCGATAACGGGACAGGGTACGCCGAAAGCCCGCCCGAAAGAGGCAACCGGTACGAGGAGATAAGGCACGTCTTCCATGAGATAACGATGGGTCATGGTTTTCGGAGCGTCGGCGCCATGGCCACCGTAAACATTGCTTCCCTGGAGCACTTCGAACAAGTTGTTCCCCTCCAGGTTGTAGGTTTCCTTGAGCCACTGGATTTGGGGTTGCAGTCGTAACCCAAGGATCCTCCCTATCGAGATCCTCTCTTCGTCGATAATTTCAGATATTTTGCAGACTGACGGGGTCATCCCATCGGTATAAAAACGAAAATCCCCCTCCCGCGACTCTATCAGCCCAGTATTGAGAATCATGGTCGAGCAGTGGAGCACCATGTTTAGGTTGGAAAAACTTGTCTCCAGAACATTGGACATTTCGACGATGTCAGTGGGGAACATATCTCCCACGGCCTGGATCAGCTCTTCGTTCCTTTCGGATGGCAAGGCAGCCATGAGGACCTTTGTCTTGATTCCCCAGATGTCCACAACGCCGGGTTCAATCTGTCTGCAGGCATAGGGGAGGGTATTGGTCTCCCCCAAGAGGATCCCTTCTTTTTTCCCGGCATCCAGCCAGTTAACGGCTTCCAGGGAGCCGAAGTTCCCCGGTATGAACAGCACTTTCATCCCTTCATCAATATAAGGGCCTGCTTTATCGATGATGGGTTTCTGGGCGAAAGCCGGCGCGGCGATGTAGACGATATTTGCTCCCGCCAAAGCTTCGTCGGCGTTTGTGGTAGCTTTTTCGAGTTTACCGAAGCCTTCAAGGTTACCTCTCAGTTCAATCCCGCCCCTGCCTTCTATGACGGAGACTTTTTCTCCGAAGTCGGGATGCTCAAAAAGCCTCACACTGTAACCTTTGAGCGCCAAGTGACCCGCCAAGGCCTGGCCGCCGTTCCCAGCTCCCAACACGGAAATAACCGGTTTCATTTCACCACGCTCCTCGCTACCAGTAGATCACCAACAGGGGAACCCTGTTTATCTTATTTAACATAACCGAGGGCCGTCGGCAGCCACATGGAAAGCGGGGCCCAATAGGTCGTGAGAAAGACGATGGGGATATAGGCAATGATCAAAAAAATCAGGGTCGGTTTGAGGATATCGGTGAATTCACATTTGCCTACCCTCATCCCGAGGTAGAGGATGCTGGCATAAGGAGGAGTGACGCCGCCCATGGCGAGGTTGGTTCCCATGATGGCCGCCAGTTGGATTGGATTCATACCCATCTCCCGGACAAGGGGGAGGAGGAGAGGGGCAATCAGGATTATCCCCGTAATATCGTTGACTATCATCCCCACGAAGAAGAGAAAAATATTGATGAGGAAAAGAATCAGCCAGTAGTTCTCCGTTAAACGGAATACCACCTGGACTAGCATCTGGGGAACCCTGAGCATAACGAAGGTCTGGCTCAGGATCAGGGTAAAAAGGATCATCGTCATTATGGCTCCCACCGACGTCGCCGATTCCCTCACCATGGGGATGAAATTCCTGAGGTTCAGCCCTTTGTACACCCAGAACCCTATCGGAAGGGCCATAATAGCGGCCACGGCAGCCGCTTCAGTGGGAGTAAAAACTCCACCGTAAATCCCACCCAAGATCACGAAAGGAATAGAAAGGGCCGGGATAGCCCTGGAGAAACGGGCGGGCATTTCCTTTCTTCTTTCATTATGTGTTTCGAGGTCTTCCAGGATAATACCGGGCATCTTGCGGACCCATACGAGGTTGACGACCGAGAGAGACAGGGTGATCAGTAGCCCTGGCCCAACGGTGGAAAGGAAGCACGCCAGGATCGACGTTTCAGTTACCCATCCGAAGATGATCATGGTAACGCTCGGCGGTATCAGAAGTCCCAGGATCGAAGAAACAGTAACCAGGGCGGTCGCATACCCCCTGGGGTAACCCTGGGCCACCATCCGGGGAACCATTATGGGCCCGGTGGCCGCTACACCAGTGAAGCCGCTGCCCGAAATGGCTCCGATTATGGCGCAGGTTACTGTACTAACGACACCCAACCCACCCTTGATCCTTCCTACGAACAAATCCACGAAATCTAAAAGCGTGTCAGCAATTCCGCTGTTCGCCATCAGGAGTCCCGCGAAAATGAAAAGAGGACTGGCCAAGAGAACCATGGCGATCATCTGGTTGAATCCCCACATCATCATGCTGGCCATGGATACGTTCCCGAAAAGGGTCAAAAAAAGCAGGGCACCCCCAAAACAGAAGGGCAGGGGAACACTCAGGATCAAAAGAAGAACAAGGATCATAACATCGAGAAGTATTACTGTCGTGAGGCTCATGGTTATTCCGCCTCCTTGCTTTGCGGAGCAGCCTTGAGGCCAAGGAAGTCGTCTCCAAGTTCCACAGCGGTGTAGAACGCCATCAGGGACAGACAGACAAAGAGGGCGCTTTCCCCAAAGAAGAGGGGGATGTAAAGAAGGTTACTGAGTTTCCATACCCTCAACGAATATTGCAGGTATTCAAAAGCCCAGTAGGTAAGCCACAGGCATACGCCAAGAGAAATGGACGATTTGAGAATTTCCAGTAATTGGAGCGCTAGCGGGCTCTTTACGTAAACGTTGATTACATTACACTCGATATGAGTCCTTTCCATTGAAGCGCTAGCTCCTCCCAGGAGGTAAAGCCATATTGCCGGGAAAAGCAACAGCTCCTCTATGCCCATGAGCGGAGCATGAAGAACATACCGCATGATTACCTGCACAAAGACGAGGACCGTAACTCCCAGCATCAGGATGAACAACACAAACCCCTGAATTTCGTAGAGCGTAGACCAGAGCTTTTTTGCAGCATCTTTTGCAGACATGATTTCCCTCCCCCTTGGTTGAACTTGAGTGGATGCGACGGATCATCTTCTTAAACTTGAAAATATTATTGTCCTATTGTAGGATAATTCGCAGTACCACAACAGCGTAACAAATGGGCATACTGTTGTCAATATACCCTAGTGGACCCGAAGAAGGGACTCGAAAGACTCAAGATAAGGCTTAACAGAGCCCTCACGAAGAAGAACAGGGATCTCCCTGAAAAAAGGAAACAGGCTCAGGCAATGTCGCCTAGTTCCTTCCTGAGGCAACGGGCACAAGAGAAAAGATCGTCAAGGAGGGGTCCACTTTATTAAAATTGAGGCATTGACGGACTCTCATTTATAATAAGAGAAAGAGGACAGGAAATGATCAAACCCGTTGTGCGTTCAACCCTTTACGAATCGGTCTTGGAGCAGATGTTGACCTCTATTGAGAGAGGTTACTGGGAACCTGGCGGCCGCATGCCTGGAGAGAGTGCGTTGGCTTCAAAGTTCCAGGTGAGCCGCAATTCAATCAGGGAAGTAATGAAGTCCCTTGCCTTCTTTGGGATAGTCGAACCCCGTCCAGGGAACGGCACTTTTCTCTCCCCCAACGCTTTGAGGAATATCCACAACACGGAGCTTGTTAAGCTCATTTCAGGACGATCCTCGCTCATCGAGCTGATGGAGGTCCGTCTCCTTATTGAAGCCCAGGCGGCATACTGGGCTTCGGAGCGAGCGACAAAGGAGACGATCGCAGAACTGGAGGCAATCCTCAGGGAGGAAAAACTCCTGCCGGAGCCGGATGTAGACCTCCACGCGAGGTTTCATGACACCATAGTGAAACTTTCGGGCAATAAGCTCCTGATTCAGCTTTATAACTCGATCAGGGCGGAGATTTCGATTCAGAGGAAAAAATTCAAGGAATGGCCCGTCGAGGAGCTCCGTAAATTTTCCATTGAACACGCCCAGATCCTGGACAGAATCAAGAACAAGGATCCAAAGAGCGCAAGAGACCTGATGCAGACACATATCATGGATAGCCTCTGGAAAATTCTAGAAAATGGAAAGGAACCTCTTTCAAGAGGACTTGACCCCCGAGGCGGATTGAAACCTCTAACCGAAGAGACTGATAGACCTGGGGAACGGCTGCGGCGGTCCTTGAAGAAAAGGTGATAATCGCGATGCTCTACCGCAAAGTTCCGAAAAACGGCGACGAACTATCCATATTGGGTTTCGGCTGCATGAGGCTACCGATGGAGGATGGCCAGATCGACGAGAAACGGGCCACTGCCCAGATCCGGTATGCCATAGACAGAGGTGTCAACTATATTGACACCGCCTGGACCTACCATGAGGGAGAGAGCGAGAGCTTCCTGGGCAGAGCGCTACGGGATGGCTACAGGGAGAGGGTGAAGTTGGCCACGAAACTGCCTTCCTTCCTGGTAAGGTCCCGGGAGGACATGGACCGTTTCCTAGAGGCCCAGCTCGAAAAACTGCAGACCGACCATATTGACTATTATCTTATGCATACCCTCACCGGCTCTCTCTGGAGACGGCTTGAGGCTCTGGGAGCGAGGAATTTCCTCGACAGGGCCAGGGCCGACGGAAGGATAATGAACGCGGGGTTCTCCTTCCACGGCCTCGGGGCGGATTTCGCCCCCATCGTCGACGCCTACAGATGGGAATGCTGTCTCATCCAGTACAACTACCTGGACGAAGAGAACCAGGCCGGCACGGGGGGGCTCAAGTACGCCGCATCAAAGGGCCTTGGGGTCTTCGTCATGGAGCCGCTCCGAGGCGGGAACCTGGGTTTCCCCGAAGCGCCGCCT
This sequence comes from Thermovirga sp., assembly GCA_012523215.1. NCBI lineage: Bacteria > Thermotogati > Synergistota > Synergistia > Synergistales > Thermovirgaceae > Thermovirga > Thermovirga sp. The sequence continues at coordinate 3,207 of JAAYIZ010000125.1, read as the reverse complement.
TCCGTCGCCGCCCTGTGGGACGAGGCCCCCGTCAGGAGAACCCCCGCAGAATGGGCCCTGCGTTGGGTCTGGGATCATCCTGAAGTCGTCGTGGCCCTCTCTGGCATGAACGATGAAGCCCACATCGAGGAGAACCTGGGGACAGCCGGCGATGCCCTTCCCGATTCGCTGACTCTCGAGGAAAAAAGCCTTGTCAAGCGGGCCGCCGCCAGGTACAGGGGAATAATGAAGGTCAACTGTTCCGGCTGCGGGTACTGTATGCCCTGCCCCGCAGGAGTGAACATTCCCGCCTGCTTCGAGATCTACAACAAGATGCACCTTTTCGGCAACCTCGAGGAGGGGAAGGATTCCTACGTGATGAAGACGAGCGGCGTTTTGCAGAGGAGTGAGAGCGGTTTCGCCTCCCAGTGTGTGGAGTGCGGAAAGTGCTTGGGGAAATGCCCCCAGGGCCTCGATATTCCCCTCCTGCTGAAGGATGTCGCTGCAGAACTGGAGGGGCCGGACCTCGAAGACAGGGTCCGCGAAATGGCCCGGAAGAGGAACATCATCATTTAAGCGGCGGGATCTCTCCCGCCGCTTTTTTACGGAAACCAAGTAAAAGTCTGATGATCTTGATCTACTATCCTGGATGCCGGAAGGACCCTGCACCTGGACAGCATTGAAGGAGGCGAGAAGTGGGAAAGGATGGTCCAGGATAAGGGTATCCTCTTTGCCAACCCATCGAATTCCCTTCCTGCCCGGATCGAAGAATTTAGCCCCGATGCCATCGCGCCGATCCTGATTTGACAGGGCGGCCCTTCCCGCAGGGATATACGTTGAAATCCTGGCCTTTGTGACCGGTTCTCATATAGTATCAATGGGATGGTTTGAACGTTTCGGAGGGCAATCTCGGCCATTGGGAAAGGAGCGAAGCCTTGACGGAAAATACCGGAATGGGACGGTTCGCGGAGGATAGGCTGGTCGTGGCGATGGCGGATATAACAGCCATGATGATCTTTTCCACGGCCCTCTGCATGATGATCGAGATCTTCATCGCCAGGCTTACGTTTTTCCAGTCCGTCCAGGCCAGGATCGCCGCCATACCGGTCAACCTGATCACGGGGCGGCCCTACGGCTGGTTCAGGGACAGGCTTTTCAACTTCCTGGGGATCGACCGGACCGTGCCGCTGAAGATGATCGCCGGCGATACCCTGGCCTTCGTCATCTTCCAGGTGCCGCTTTACGTCGTCGTACTCCTCTTCGCGGGTGCGACCTGGAGCCAGATAGCGGTATCCTCGGTCTTCATGTCGCTGATTTTTTCCCTCGCTGGTCGGCCTTACGGCATTTTCCTGGATTTTTGCAGGGGCTTGTTCCTCCGTATCCTGAGATCCCACCGCGAGAGGAAAGCGGGAGCGGGGCCCCGGTAAACTCGGATCGGGGAAGAAAGAGGAGGATAACTCCATGAAGACAAACCTCGACAGGATCCGAAAAGACCTTGAAAAGCTAGCGCTCTTCAACGCAACCCCGGGGAAGGGGCTCACCCGTTTTTCGCTCACGCCCGAGGATCGCGGCGCCCGGGATTACCTGTCGGGCCAGCTGAAAGAGCTCGGCGTCGGTGTTTACGAAGACGCCGCCGCAAACCTTTTCGGGAGGAGAGAGGGCAGCGACCCTTCCCTGCCCCCTATAATGATCGGCTCCCATTTTGATTCCGTCAGGCATGGCGGCAACTTCGACGGACAGGCCGGGGTGGTCGCGGCCCTTGAGGTCCTCCGTTGCCTGGAGGACAAGAGTGTCCGGACGGCCCACCCCATCGAGATGATCGCCATGATCGAAGAAGAGGGCGGGCGTTTCAGAGCCGGCTTTCTCTCTAGCCGGGCCATGACCCTGGGAATCACCCAGGAAGAACTCCGGGAGCGCAAGGACGAGGATGGTATCAGCCTGGCCGATGCCATGGCCTCCTTCGGCTTCGACCCGGCGAGGATCGCCGAGGCAAAAAGGAGGCCCGGTGAAGTGCGTGCTTTCCTGGAACTGCATGTCGAACAGGGTCCGGTGCTTGAAAAGGAGGGTTTCGAAGTGGGCATCGTTTCTAGCATCGTGGGGACCGACCTTACGCGCGTTACCATCGAAGGGCGCCCGGACCATGCCGGGACGACACCCATGGGCATGAGGCGCGACGCCCTCAAGACGGCGGCGGCCGCCATTGGGAGAATTCCATCCCTTGCCGTTGAACAGGTTGAGGATACCGTGGCGACGGTGGGCTCCCTCGTCGTCAGGCCCGGGGCTACGAACGTCATTCCCGGCGAGGTTGAGTTCACCCTGGACATCCGCTCTCTCGATGCCTCCTCCATCGAAAGGGTGAAGAACGGGTTCAGAAAGGATCTCGCCGATACTTCCCAGGCCGACGGTACGGTCTGCCGGTTGGATCAACTCCTCAAGGTGGAACCCGTGAACCTGGATGGAGGGATACGCCGTGTACTCCAGGATCAGGCTGATGGGCTGGGCTTTTCCTGGCGTACCATGACCAGCGGGGCGGGACACGACGCCATGGTAATGGCTCCCTTTTTCCCCACGGGGATGGTGTTCGTCCCGAGCAGGGGGGGCCGCAGCCACTGCCCTGAAGAATGGACGGACTACGAGGACCTTCAAAAAGGCGTTGAACTGGTCTATCATGCCGTGATAGCCATCGATAGCCTGGGGAACCGGTGATAAAAGAGTCTTTGTGACGTGGGAAGACCCCCCTGAAGCGTCCCCCTATCTCCTGGAGAGCAGGTTCATCACCACCGTGAGGATCAGGCTGACAATGACCATCGAGGTTATAGGTATGAAGACCTTTGTCCGCCCCGTCTCGTAGCGGATGTCCCCGGGGAGCCTGCCGAACCAGGCTAGGAGCCAGGGGGCGAAGTGAAGAGCCAGCCCAAGCAGCAGCAGGACGCCGCCGGCGGCCATAAGCCATCTTGCCATTTTGGATCCCTCCCGTGAAGAAGGTTAACCTCAAGGCCCCCCAGCTTTCAAGATCGGACTCAATATCGACTCCGGCTATTGACGAAAGGGAATAGAGAGGTTATCTTCTTCATCAACTGATCCGTGCGATTCCAAAGGAGGAACACTGGCATGCAGGTTTCTGCAAGAAGGATGACCCGACCTAACCCGTGCGTTCCGCCCAGGTCCCGAAAGAGCCCTTCCCGGGAAGGTACGGTCTTGTCCTGATCCAGTGATCCGTTCAGCCTT
>JAAYIZ010000124.1 GCA_012523215.1 Thermovirga sp. | reverse complement strand
TGACCCCAAGCCTTTGACAAAACAGGAGATAGGGATAAACTGGTGGGAACGTTGCCGATCATCAGTGATGAGCGGCACTTCCCGGAGGATTAATGGCACAGGAGAATGTTGAACAGGAGTACTTCGTTCTTCACCTCCTCTCCGTCTCGGAGGAACCCCTTGGGGCGGGTTCGATCCGGGAGGAGTTGGCGAAGAACGGTATGGATCTCAGCGAAGCTTCGGTGGGACGCCTGTTGCGCGAACTGGACAGTCAGGGTTTCACCACCAGGGTCGGTTTCCAGGGTCGGCTTCTCACGCCCGTCGGAGAGGAGCGGCTTTCGTTGCTCCTCTCCGAGCGGGAACAGGTGGTCTCCACCGGGGCCTTTCTCGAGGCTGTGAAGTCCCGCGAGAGGGAGATGCTCCTGGAAATCCTGGTGGCCCGGAGGGCCATCGAGCGCGAGATGGCAGCCCTGGCGGCCAGGCTCAGGACCAAGGGGGACGTGGCGGCCCTGAGGGATATCCTGGACAGGCAGAATGCCCTCTTGGCCAGGGGCGAGCCGATGGCCTCCACCGATGGAGAGTTCCACGAGGAAGTGGCCCGTATCTCGGGCAACAAGGTCCTCCAGTCGGCCATTGAGATCATCCGCAGGAGCGGCGAAGGAGCCTCCTTCTTCGAGTACATCAGGACAAAGGTGGGAAGCCGGGTCGGGGCGGACCACGAGGCGGTTTTCGACGCCATCGCCGCCGGGGACCCCGGTGCTGCCGAGGTCGCCATGACGAGGCACATCGACAATATCATCAGGGACGTACGCACTTACTGGAAGGACCACGTGAAGGACCTTCCCGGCGGTTCCAGGGACAGTAAGCGATCACCCCGGAAAGTTAAATTGTCCAGGGACGCAGGGGGGGTGGCCGACGGGGAGTGACGAGTCCCAAAGATGGAAACCGCCTGTAAGACCCCCGGTTCGGATATCGCCGGGAACCCGGGTTAATTCCCAAGGAGGGAAAAAGAGATGAGAAGGACCGCAGCACTTCTGGCAGCGCTTTTACTGCTCGCCCTCGCCGGTTCGGCCCTCGCCGCCGACGTGATAAAGATAGGGCATACCGTTTCACTGACGGGGGGCGCCTCCATGTGGGGGCAGTCCGAGGCCAGGGCCCTCGACATGCTGGTTAAGAAGATCAACGAAGCGGGCGGGGTTCTTGGAAAAAAGGTCGAGTTCGTCCGCTACGATAATCGCAATGACGCCGTGGAGTCGGTCAACGTCGCCAGGCGGCTCGTCTCCGACGGCGTCGTGGCCGTCATCGGCCCCGCCCAGAGCGGCAACTCCATCGCCACCGCGCCGGTGCTCGAGAAGGCCGGCATCCCCATGGTGGTTACCACGGCCACGAACCCCTACGTGACGATTGACCAGAAGACCGACAATGTCAGACCCTTCGCCTTTCGTCCCTGCTTCATCGACCCCTTCCAGGGGACCGTGGCGGCGCGATTCGCCATCACCGACCTGGGGGCTGAAAAGGGCGCCATCCTTTACGACGTGGGTTCCGACTACGGCCAATGGCTCGCGAAGTACTTCGAGGAAGCCTTCACCGACAAGGGCGGTGCCATCGTGGCCAAGGAGGCCTTCCGCACCGAAGAGCTCGACTACCGGGCCCAGCTTGGGAAGATCAAGGAACTCGCCCCCGACGTCATTTTCATCCCCACGAGCCAGAAGGAGGCCGCCATGGCCGCCAAGCAGGCCAGGGACATAGGCATAAAAGCCACGCTCCTCGGCACCGACAACTGGGGCAGCCCCGACCTTATCGACCTCGGCGGGAGCGCCATCGACGGCGGCTACTTCGTCAACCTGACGGACCTGGCTGACCCCGATATCCAGGATTTCGTCGCCGAATACAGGGCCGCCTTTGGGGAAGATCCCGTTCTCCCCAACCCGGTCATGGCGCAGGACGCACTGATTATGATCGCAGAGGCTATAAAGGCGACCAAGAGCACCGATGGCGCGAAGATCGCCGGAGCCCTGGCGAACCTCAAGGATATCAAGGTCACCAGCGGCGTCCTGACGATCAGCCCCGAAGACCACAACCCCTTGGACAAACCTGCCGTCATCCAGCAGGTGGACGTGACGAACAGGACCTTCAAGTTCGTCAAGAAATACGTCTCGGTGGATTAGTCGGCAAAAAGGGTGGCGTGAAAAGCAAGTGTTCCTACAGACGCTCATAACAGGTCTTTCCATCGGCGGCATCTACGCCCTGATGGCCGTCGGCTATTCGCTGGTCTTCAGCGTGCTGAACTTCAGCAACTTCGCCCACGGTGCTGTAATAATGCTGGGCGCCTATGTGGGGCTCGCCCTGGCCGCGAAGCTGAGCCTGGGCTTCGGCCTCGTCCTGGCCGGCAGCGTCGCCGGGGCGGGCATCATTGCCGTGCTGAACGAGAAGCTCGCCTACTCGAGCCTTAGAAGGCGCAAGGCGCCGTCCCTTTACCTGATGATCAGCGCCATGGGGTGCGCTGTCTTCCTGGAGAACCTGGTCTACGCCACCATAGGCTCCCGCTTCTACGCCTTTCCGGAATTCTTCGGGAGGCAGGTGGTGACCCTTTGGGGCAGCAGCGTCAGCCTCCTTGATGTTGGGGCCTTCCTTTTCGCGCTCCTGGCGATCCTGGGGCTGCACCTTTTCATCAGCCGGACCCGGACGGGCATCGCCATCCGTGCCGGTGTCTGCGACATGACCATGTGCTCCCTCATGGGGGTGGACCTCGACAGGCTCATCGCGATAGTCTTCCTTCTCGCGGGGGCCTTCGCCGGGGTGGCGGGGGTGTTCCTGGGGATAAAGTACCTGGTCTATCCCACCATGGGTTGGGTGACCAACAAGGCTTACATCGCCGCCGTCATCGGGGGGCTGGGGAGCCTCCCGGGAGCACTGGCGGGGGGGCTCATCCTCGGGATGGTGGAAACCTTCGTATCCACCTATGTATCGAGCGTCCTGAGGGATGTTTTCAGCTTCACGCTGCTTATAGCCTTCCTGGTCTGGAGGCCCAACGGCCTTATGGGCATCGACAGCGAGGATAAGGTCTAGCCATGGACTACATACTTTCCATCGTCGTGCTGGCCTGCATAAACATGATAGCCGTACTGGGCCTCTCCATATTCACGGGTTTTACGGGGCTGTTCTCCTTCGGCCACGCCGCCTTCGTGGGCGTCGGTGCCTACGCTTCCGCCGTTTTGACCTACTACTATTCCGTGCCCTTTCCGCTGGCCCTGGCGGCTGGGGCCGCCGCGGCGGGGGTGGTGAGCCTCGTCATCGGAATTCCCACCCTGCGGGCGAAATTGAGGAGCGACTACTTCGCCATAGCCATCCTCGGTTTCGGCGAGGCCCTGAGGGTCATCCTCGAGAACCTGGATATCACCAACGGCGCCCGGGGTCTCCCCGGGATCGACAGTTTCACCACCCTCCCGATCGTGATCCTTTGCCTGGCCGGCGGTGTGATCGTCGCGCGCAACTTCCTGCGGTCCCGGTGGGGCGTGGCCTGCGTTGCGGTTCGGGAGGACCCCGTTGCGGCCGAGATGTCCGGCGTGCGCCTCTTCCGTACCCGCCTGCTTTCCCTGGTGGTCAGCGCCGTTTACTGCGGCCTCTCCGGGGGGCTTTTGGCCCACTTCCTCTCCTTCATCCAGCCGGTGATGTTCACCCTCATCCAGTCGACCCAGCTCCTGGCGGCGGTTATCGCCGGCGGGATGGGGAGCATCACCGGGCCACTGATCGCCTCCTTCGTCTTCATCGCCCTGCCCGAGGCTCTCAGGGTGGCCCAGATGTGGCGGCTCGTGGCCTACGGGTTGCTCCTGGTCCTGATCATGGTCTACCGCCCCCAGGGCCTCATGGGGTACTGCGAGCTCTCCTCGTTGTGGAAGAAAAGAACGCCGGAAACGACGGGGAGGCGGCCATGACTTCCTCGGCGGGACCTCTTTTCTCGGTCCGGGGCCTCACGAAGCACTTCGACGGCATAAGGGCCGTGGACTCCTTCTCCTTCGACGTGGCCGAGGGGAGCATTACGGGCATCATAGGTCCCAACGGGGCCGGCAAGACCACGGTCTTCAACATAGTTACCGGCCTCTACCGTCCCACGGCCGGCTCGGTCCTTTTACGCGGCGAGGTCATTACGGGGTTGAGGCCCGACAAGGTGGTCCGCAAGGGGATAGCCAGGACCTTCCAGAATATCCGCCTCTTCAACAGGAGAAGCTGCCTCGACAATGTCCTGACGCCCCTCTTCCAGCGCGAGGAGTGCAGCTTCCTGGGCTCCCTCCTGGGGACGCCGGGGACGAAACGCCTGGAAAGGGACCTCCGCGAGAAGGCCCTGGGGCTCCTGGAGGTGCTGGGACTAGCAAGGTTCGCGTCGACCCAGGCCGACAACCTTCCCTATGGGTTCCAGAGAAAACTCGAGATCGCCAGGGCGCTGGCGACGGAACCCTCGCTCCTTCTCCTGGACGAACCGGCGGCCGGGATGAACCCCGAGGAGACCCGGGGCCTGGCCGACCTCATCGCCGAGGTCAGGGAGAGGTTCAGGGTGACCATCCTCCTCATAGAGCACCACATGGACTTGGTGATGAATATCTGCTCCCCCATCGTGGTCATGAACTTCGGGGCCCTTCTTGCCACGGGGACGCCCGACGAGGTTAGGGCCGACCCTGCCGTGGTGGCGGCCTACCTCGGAAAGGAAAAGGGCCGGCGATGAGGACGAAGGCGCTGCTCGTCGAGGATCTCCACGTTCATTACGGCACCATTCACGCCGTCCAGGGTGTCTCCTTCCCGGTGGAGGAGGGGGAGATCGTCTCCATCGTGGGCTCCAACGGGGCCGGTAAATCCACCATCATGTGGACCCTGGCGGGGGTCGTCCCCCCCTCCGGGGGCAGAATCACGATCAAGGGGAACTCCATGCCGTCGAAACCCCACGAGGTGGTGGCCCTGGGCCTCGCGCTGGTCCCTGAGAGGAGACGGCTTTTTTCGACGCTGACGGTCCGGGAGAACCTCGTCATGGGGGCTTACCGCAGGAGGGACGGCGAGGACGTCGAGGCGGAGATGGAAAGATGCTTCGAACTCTTCCCGATCCTGCGGGAGAGGCTCTCCCAGCGCTCGGGCACCCTCTCCGGGGGTGAGCAGCAGATGCTGGCCATCTCCAGGGCCCTCATGAGCGACCCGCAGATCCTGCTGCTGGACGAGCCGACCCTGGGCCTGGCTCCTCTCCTGGTGGACGCCGTCATGGAGACCGTCGCCCGGATCAGGGACGAGGGAGTGACGGTGCTCATGGTGGAACAGAACGCGACCCAGGCCCTCGAGATAAGCGACAGGGGGTATATCCTCGAGGCGGGCCTTTTCGTCAAAAGCGGCCCCGGTCCTGACCTTGCCAGGGACCCCGAAATACGCAGGTCTTACCTCGG
>JAAYIZ010000123.1 GCA_012523215.1 Thermovirga sp. | reverse complement strand
GAGCTTGTCGTCACCATGGCAGGGGAACGGGTGATGATCTCCGGGAAGGCTCGCATAGTTCTTAAAGGAGAACTGGTGCTTTAAAAAACCGGCGGTCCTTGAGACCGCCGGCGGACAATCGATTCTTTACTGGTCCTTCTTAAAGGCCGGGAACCCCCCCAGGGTGGTAAGTATCTCGTGATCGATCTCCAACCCCAGCGACTTTTCCAGGCGCTCCACTTCGAGGTCGAGATAGTGCTTCTGGAGGTCCTCCTTGACCCTGGGCAACACCTCGTCAAGGGTGGTCGTTCTAGCGGGCCGCTTTTCCAGCACCTGGATGACGTGCCATCCATACTTCGTTTCCACGGGTCCCCCTATCCTCCCCGGTTCCAAAGAAAAGGCCAGTTCGTCGAAGCCGGGAACGGTCTGTCCCCTGGAGATCCACCCGAGATCCCCCCCGGTATTAGCGCTCCCGGGATCGATGCTCTTCTCGGCCGCCACGGTGCCGAAATCCGTCTCTTTGGCGAAGACTTCCAGAAGGACATCCGTGGCCTCTTCTTCCGAACCGACGAGTATATGCCGGGCGTGAACCGACTCGGACACGCTGTAGTCATCCTCGTGCTGGCTGAACCAGGCCTCGAGAGCCGGTCTTCCCAGGTCCCACTTCGAAGAAGCTGAGGAGACAAAAGCCTGGGCAAGTATGTTGACGGCATTCCATTTTAGTTTGGCCGCCACGGACGGATCCAGTTGCAACCCCTTCTGGCGGCCGGCCTCGGAGAGGAGGAGGGCCATCGACACCTGCTTGGCGAAGGTTTCCCTGTCCTCTGACGAGAGCTGGGCCAAGACAAAGGGGGCCATCATCCTGTCGACGCCGGACTGGTCCATGATCAGGCCGATCATCTCCTGCTCGCTGACGCTTTCCCCTCCGGCGGTAATCACTGGTCCCCTGTCGGCGGCGAGAGCGAGGGTCGGCAGAAACAGGGTTGCCATTACTGTGAACAGAACCGCTTTTCTTGAAAAATTCTTCACAAGATCACTCCCCGAATGAAATGTCCGGTCCAAACCGGAGGTCATTTTGTTTCCGTATTCCGAGGCACTCCACGGTAGGGCATGGGCACGTACTGGACCGATGGTCGCCGCTGGCCGGACTGAGGGTAGAACTTCATCACCTGGCATATCTCCTGGGGAATGTCCGTGGAAACGAACAGTCCCAGTTCAGCGGCTTCCTCGCTGCCTATGGGGTAATCGTGGGTCCAGCGTCCCTCGGTGAGCACCATCGCCAGCCTTTCCGCCTCTTCCTGCGCTACGTTGTCCTCGAGAAGGTGTACCACGAACCGCCGGGTTTGTTCAATAGCCTTTCGGGATATGTCGGCCAGGATCAGCGTCTCGTCATCGACCTCGGCGATGGGCTTCTCGGCGACAGTCTTCAGGATCGAAACGGCCGGGTACTGCCCTATCTGTGGGTCCACCGGGCCGAGGACGGCGTGACGGTCCATGACAATCTCGTCGGCCGCCAGGGCTATCAGGGTCCCGCCGGACATGGCGTAGTGTGGGACAAAGACGGTCACCTTCGCCTTGTGCTTGTTCAGCGCCGCGGCTATTTGAGAAGCCGCGAGCAGAAGACCGCCGGGGGTATGGATTATCAGGTCGATGGGGGTGTCCGACGAGGTCATCCGGATGGCCCTCAATATCTCCTCAGAATCCTCGATGTTTATATAGTTCCTGGCGAAAAGACCCAGGAAACCCACGGTCTCCTGGCGGTGAATCAGCGTGATCACCCTGCTGCCTCGTTTCTTCTCGAGGGTCCTGATAGTGCCCACTCTCAAGCGCTCGAGGTTCCACTGCTTGAACATGGGAAAGACGAAGAAGAACAGCATCAGGATCCAGAAAAGGTCCAATTTGAACACTCCCACCACTCCTCTCGATAGGCAAAAAACGGGGATCCCCCTTTCTGGGGATCCCGTTTTCGCGATTATGCTACCTTGATCAGACTTCGGCCGTTCTTTTCGCTTCTCTTCCTCCGGGGGCTACATCACCGCCCCCCGGCAGGGGCGCCTCGGGCAAGAGTTCCAGCTCACCATCCTTCACGGAGGCGATGACGCGGCTTTCCTGGCCTACCCGACCTTCCAGCACCAGGTCGGCCAACCGGTCCTCGATGAAACGCTGGACAGCCCTCCTGAGAGGCCTGGCTCCGTACTTTGGATCATACCCTTTGTTGAGCAGAAGCGCTCTGGCTTCATCGTGCACCTCGATATGGATGCCCTTTTCGGCGAGCCTTTCGCCGACTTCCCTGAGCATCAGGTCCAGGACCTTGAGCAGTTCTTCCCTGCCAAGGGGCTCGAAAACGATCATCTCGTCGACGCGGTTGAGGAATTCGGGCCTGAAGGTCTTCTTCACCGATTCGACGATACCGGCACGGACCCTGTCCCAGTCCGGCACCTCGCCCTGGCCCGGGGCGGCGAAGCCAAGGCTCTGCCCCTTCATGGCATCCCTTGCCCCGATATTGCTGGTCATGATGATCACGCTGTTGCGAAAATCGACGGTATGCCCCTGGCCGTCGGTGAGACGCCCGTCTTCCAGTATCTGGAGAAGGATATTAAAAATATCGGGATGGGCCTTTTCGATCTCGTCAAAGAGCACCACCGAGTAGGGCCTCCTCCTAAGGGCCTCCGTAAGCTTGCCGCCCTCCTCGTAGCCCACGTAGCCAGGGGGCGCGCCTATCAGTT
>JAAYIZ010000122.1 GCA_012523215.1 Thermovirga sp. | reverse complement strand
GTGCCGAGACCGGAATAAACGCCCCGGCAGAGGCCACTCATGGCAGCCGTCAAATCCCGGTTATCCCTTCCGGTCAATGCCGTTCCCGCCAGGGTCATGATCTGCGAACAGCAAAATCCTTCCTGGACCCATCCCATTCCCGCTCTCTCCAGGTCTCCCATCGTCTCTCACCAGCTTTAAAGGAACTTGTTCCTGTTTTTTGTAAGCCAGAGACCATAGCCCCTGGTGCTGCAACGTACCTCGCGCCCCTCGATGACGCCCGCCCACACCAGCTTTGCGGCGCATTCCCGAAGAAGGCACGAATGGTCTTCGAAGAGCTCCACGCGGAATCCGCCCTCGTGGAAAATTGCCTCAATTTCGCCAAGATCGGGGGCCCGTCTCACCCGTCCATGTCCCTCCTTGAGGCTCCCGCCGCCTTCTTTTCCGAAGAGGTCCGTCACCGCCAGGAGTCCATCCTTTTTCAAGACCCTCGACAGTTCACGGAGCACCCTTGTAACGTCATCCTGCAGGAAGAGGACACACTCGGCCACCGCTCCGTCCAGGCTTCCATCACCGAAGGGGAGGGACAGAAGCTCTCCCTTGACTACAGGACCTCTTTCTGCGGCCATCTCCAGAAAGTGGCAAGAAGTATCGAGGCCCACAGCATCGACTCCCATTTCAATTAAAATACCCAATGTGACGCCCGGGCCGCAGCCGGCATCGAGAACATGATCCCCTTTCCGAAAAGAGCACAACTCAACAAGCCTGCGGGATAGGGATTCTCCGCCGGGATGAAGGCTTTCGCCCAGGGCGGTGCTCCAGAGGGGATGCTCGTAGGGAAGAGCCATCACTTATCCTCCAGTATCTTCTCCACCTCGAGCATCCTTCCCATAGCGAGACCTTCGGGAACGAGAATCAGCCCGCACTCGGCGCAAGCGGGCAGTTCAACCTCGAAGCGGCTCCCAAGGTAGTGGGCGGCAACCTTGCGGAGAACGAGTGAACCGCCGCAGCTGCACTCCCATCCTGTTTCGTCGCCGAAACCAAGGTCCATTCTATCCCTCATTCCGTAAGCTCCAGGGTCATTCTGTGGCTCCAGGCGTTGATTATCTCCAAGGCTTCCTCAAGGGGCAGATATTCCACCCAGAAAGTCACGTTACCAATCCTCGAGGAGGCCAGCCGGGTTCCCTTGGATGAGAAGAGGTACCTTCCCTGCAATGAGGATTTCCACAGGGTCTGCCTTATATCGCTCTCCAGTATGTGCCTTTCCTCCAGGCACTCTCGCACCGTTTGGGAAATGGAAATATCCAGATCGTCCCATGGTTCCGGGGGAAGATCCGAGGGGCCGAGAAGATCCCTGCGAAGGGCTTCGCGATTCGCCCGTCTCTGGGAAAACCCGGTACGGTCCTCCCTGGGAGGGGTGTTGAACAGGAGATCAAGGATGTGAAACACATCCTTGCCATGCCCTGAAAGGCTTTCGCGGCACATCGAACAATACGTCAGGAATGGGTTTTCGCTCTCTTCGAGCCTTCGGTTGACACTTTTCCTGGCTAGTTCGGGGTCCGCCATGTACTGAAGTCCTCCATACCCGCAACACCGGGTGGTCTCTCCTCCGAAAGGCAGCTCTTCAAAGGATTGCCCTATCGCTCCTAGAAGCTCCCTGACAGGATCTCTCCATCCTGGTTCCCGTCGTGTCGTACAGGGGTCATGAAGGGCAAGAGTCATGTCCCGTGGTTGTCCCGTCGGTGGGAATCCCTTATCGAGGAGAACCTGCCAGACGGATACCCGTTCAACATCGGGAAGAAAATGGCGGAACACCTCGTTGCAAGATGAGCAGGCCAATATCAACGGCGGGTTACCGACCGACCGGAGGGCGCCCTCTACTCTTCCTAAAACCTTTTCAAGACTGGTTTTTCTTCCGGACCACCAGGCGGGGGCCCCGCAACAGCCCAGCAAAAGGCCCAGTTCACCCTGGTAGACCCCTTTCAGGTGCTCAAAAAGCCTGTCCGTATGCTCCGGCATCGTCCCCGCCAACTGGCAGCCGGGGAAGAAAAGGGCCTTCGTACCCTCCTCTCCGGGGCGCAGCCCGGCAGCCCTGGGAGAATTAGCGTGGTCCATGTCTAACAGGGCGAACTCATGGACCGATGGGGGCATAATGCCTTTTTCCACCATCTCCTCCCTCGAGGAACGACAGAGGTCAGCCATGGAGAAGTCGTTGGGGCAGAGCGCCTCGCAAAGACCGCAAAGCGCGCAGGAGTTGATCATCTTGTTGGCCTGGTGGACTCCTTTCACTATGGCAAAGTTATTATAGATCTCACGGGCGTAGGCTTTAGGGTATCTTTTGTACTTTTCAAGGAAGGAACATTCCCGGACGCAGTAACGACATTCGCAGAGGATACAGCGTTTGGCCTCCCCTATCGGGTCATCCCGTGGCGGAAGGTAAGGGACCGTCTCAAGGGGGGTGAAAAGCCTTGTCTCCAGGGTGGTCTCCTTTTCCCGGCCCGACGTCAGCGAGGCCCCTTGGAGAAAACGATCCATTGAGTTGGCTGCTCTCTTCCCGTCGGCAGACTCCCATACGGGAGAGACTTTCCCCTCACGGGCATATCCCCCCGCGAAAACGCCCGGGGAAGTGGTTTCGTAGGTCAGAGGATCTATTTCTTTCCCCGACACAAAATCTTCCCATCGAGGGTCGTCGACCCCTACATAGGCCACAGCCCATTCCCGCGATCCGATTTCGACAGGGATATCACCGTGAAGACGGGTCGCGCCCATTGCTTCAAGGGTTGCAAGAGCCTTCCCAAGGATTTTCCGGGGGAGGATCTCTTCAGGAAGGCCTAGAAGCCGCCCCCCCGGTACCTCTCCAACAAAACAGAGGAAGACACGGTGCCCCTTTTTCAACAGTTCGAAAGCGCAAAAAAGTGACGATAAACCCCCTCCGAAAACGGCCGCTTTCATTCCTGTCGAAGGAAGGC
>JAAYIZ010000121.1 GCA_012523215.1 Thermovirga sp. | reverse complement strand
GGATAGAGGAGGAACTGGAAAAACTGGAAAGGTAGGATTCTTTAGAAAAGCGTGAATCGCAAGTGCCGTGAATCGTTAATCGTAAATCGGAGGGGCAAGAAACAAAAGGGCGTGAGAAGTTAGACGTAAAAGAAAGGCGCAGGCAATACGAAAAACGAAGGGCATGGATCGGCAGAGCCAAAGTGTTTCCGGTACCATGCCCTTAAGTCTTCTGTAGACTGTCGCCTTATGTTTGCTTTTTTGTGGCCTTGAGTTCTTCCTGACGCCTTGTTTTCCGGTTTTTCGCTCTTCCGATTCCCGATTGGTGGTTTTGCCCCTTCGATTTACGATTTACGATTCACGTATTTTGCCCTTTCTGTATACAAATGCTGCAATTCAAGCTCTGACCCCAAGGTTAGATGACCCCAAGGTTAGAGGGAGGTCCAGCTCTTGAAGCCGCGGCCCAGGACCTCCGACGCATCCGATACGATCATGAAGGCCTTGGGGTCGCTGATGGACAGGTGGCGTTTCAGATCGACGGTCTGGCGCGGGGTCAGGACACAGAGCAGGGCGGGGCGCTCTTCCTGGGTGAAACCGCCCTCGCCGTGGAAGATCGTCACGCCCCGGCCGAGTTCCTCGGTGATGAAGGCGGCGGTTTCCTTGGGTCGGTTGCTGATGACGATGACCTGTCTCCTCCTGTCGAAGGATCGCAGGACGTTGTCGGTCAAAAGTCCGTCGACGAAGGTGCTGACCAGTCCGTAGATGGCCCCTTCGAGCCCGATGATAAAGACCGACACGCTGAGGATGACCAGGTTTATATAGAAGTTGAAACGGCCCACCTCTACCCCGTAGCGCTTCCTGAGAGCCACCACCAGCACGCCCGTGCCCCCCAGGGAGCTCCCCGACCGCAGCACCAGCCCGCCCCCAATCCCCTTCACCACTCCGGCGAGGATAGCCACCAGCAGCAGTTCGTTGAGTTGTGGGTGGGGCATGCCCTCCATGAGCTTGAGGAATGCGGTCATGAGGCCCACGGCGTAAACGGTCCACCCCACGAAGCGGAGGGACAGTTCCTTGAGCCCCCAGGAGAGCAGGACGACGTTGCCCACCCCCACCACCCACGCAGGGGAGATGCCGAAGGCGTAGTTGGTGAGCACGGCGATTCCCGCCACGCCCGAGGTGGGGAGGCGGTAGGGAAGCGTCAGGGCCATGATGCCGAAGGAGACTAGTAACGTGCCGAAGGAGACAAGGGCGAAGGTCGGCAGTTCCTCGCGGATCGTTGCCACGGCCTGGTCGATGTATTTACCGGGGTTCCATCTCATGGGATAGAGTATAATCCCTCCGAGCGTGCCTTCAAAGTCGCGGGCCGCTTCGTGTTACAATGTGGCCGATTCCGAAGTAAAGGGGGATTTGAAAAGGAAAATGCAGATGCCGATGCAAATAAGCCTTGACGAGGTGTTGTCCATGCTTCTGGCCAGGGTGGACAGCTTGGCCTTCAACGATGAGAATCTCAAGACGAAGTTCAACATCCTGGCCAGGGCCATGTACCGCAAGGGCCTGATAACCGATGAGGACATCGTCGATTCCATCCGGGAGGAGCACAGGATCCTGGCCGACCTTGGCGTCATCCAGGAGATCCCGGCCGATGACGTTATCCGCACCGTCGCGGAAGGCATCCTCCAGTGGGTCAAGGGAGACGTGGAGGCCATCAAAAAGGCCATGGACGAATACGAGAAGAAGCTGCAGGAACTGGCTAAACAGCAGGCGGGGAAGCCCAAGATAGACGTGGCCTCGCCGGCAGTGCTCCAGCAACTGGATATGCTCAGCGGAAAGGGCAAGGGGAAGAGCAAGCTCATCTATTAGTTTCGTCCTGTCTTGAGGAGGGTCCCGGCTTGAGCCGGGACCCTTTTTCGTAAGGGGCGCCTGCGCGGCAGGGGGTGGTGCGTTTGGCTTCGGTTTTTTCGGTCCTCTTCGTCGTTTTCTCGGCCCTACTGGGCGCCTCCATGGGGTCCTTCCTCAACGTGGTGGCCTCGAGGACCGTGGAGGGCCGTCCCTGGTGGGGGGGCGAACGGTCGAGGTGCGACAGCTGCGGGAAAGTGCTGTCCGCCCTGGAGTTGATACCGCTCTTGTCCTGGTTCATCTCCTCGGGGAGGTGCCGCTCCTGCGGGGCGGAGATCCCCGCGAGGTACCTGCTGGTGGAAGTCTGCGGGGCCGCGGCGGGCGGCCTCTTGGCCTGGAAGTGGGGCCCCTCGGCGACGACGGCCTTCGCCGCGGTGATCGCCGCCGGACTTTTTCTGAACGCCCTGACTGACCTTTACTCCGGTTATGTCTACGATCTTTTCGCCTGGGGGCTCGGGGCCGCGGGGTTGGTCCTGCGCATGGGCGGAGGTTGGGGCGCCCTGGCGGACGGCCTGCTCGGCGCGGGGCTGGGGTTTTCCGTCATCGCGGTGATCATCATCGTCAGCAGGGGTGGCATGGGGTGGGGTGATGCCAGCCTGATGGCGGGGATGGGGGCCGCCCTGGGGTGGCGTTTGACGGCCTGGGGTCTTTACACGGGCTTCATGATGGGCGGACTGACGGCCCTGGCCCTGCTCCTTTTGCGGAAGGTCAGGCGAAAGGATGCCCTTCCCCTGGGGCCGTTCCTGGCGGCGGGCGGGATCCTGTCGATGCTGACGGGGTCGTGGTTCTTTTCCTACCTTGGGATGGGGCCGGGCTGGCCCTGGGGTTAGAAGAGCGACCGGGCCAGGTAGGAGGAGATCATCTCCAGAGGCTTGATTGAAGGAGCGCCCCTGAAGTTGCGGAAGGCATGGTCGGCGCCCTCGATCACGACGAAGTCCTTCCTTTCCGGTGGCAAAGGGGCCGCCTCCACCAGGCGGCGGCAGGTCTCCTCGGCGAAGGTGAAGTCCAACGATCCGTAGAAGGAGATGAGCCTCTCCACTTTCAGGCGGCCGGCGGCCTCGACGAGAAGGTCGCTTTCGGGCATGGTGTCCAGGATCGGCAGGTCCCGGGCTAGTTCCGCCTCGGGACGGATCCTGAACCCCGAGCCTCCCAGGATTATGCCGGCGGGGGTGAAGGTGAGGGAGCCGTTGCCGGCGGCCAGGACGACGTGTATACCCCCGAGGGAGAAGCCGAAGAGCCAGACCCTGCCAGGAGCGGCTTTACCGGCGGCCGCCTCGATGCCTGCCACGGCGTCGGCATGATCCTGGAGAAAGGTCTTGCCCCGGAAGGCTGCGTGGGCCCAGGATTCCCTGTCTTCGCAGAAGGTTTCCCGGTCGCGCCTGTGGCGG
>JAAYIZ010000120.1 GCA_012523215.1 Thermovirga sp. | reverse complement strand
GGCCCTCCCCTTTCCAGTTCAGCTCCCCTGGCGATCTGGGCCTTCATAATCCTCTCCGTCTCGTTCAGAAGGGTGGGTATGAACCTGAGGGCTATGGTCATCATCATGGCCAGTTCATGGGCGGGGAAGCCGAACCGGCGAAAGGGCGAGAAAAGGCTTTCCAGGCCGTCGGCAAGTTCCGTCGGGCTGGTCGTGAGGGTCAACATTCCCGCGAACATGATGAGCAGCATCAGTCTCAAACCCATTCTCGAGGCCATGACCACACCTTCCCGGGTTATCTTCAATATGCCCCAGGAGAAGATCGGTTCGCCCCCCGTGAAGAAAAGGTGTATCGCGGCGGTGAAGGCCACCAGTATCCAGACCGGCTTCACCGTGGAAAGGACAAGCCGGGCGGGGATCTTCGATGTGGCGACCAGGGTCGGAAAAAGGAGGCCCCACATCGTGAAGCCCAGAGGACCCCGGACCAGGAAGATGCCCACGAGGCTAAAAAGGACGGCAACGATCTTGCACCGCGGATCGAGGTGGTGGACCGGCGATTCGACAGGTACATACTGGCCGAGGGTCATATTGTTCAGGAATTTCATCTTCCATGGCTCCTGCCTATGGCTTCCGCGAGAATGCCTGGTTCCCAAGTGAGAGGCACCTCGAAACCCAGGTCGCGGAGGCGGCCCGCGAAACGAACGAGATCCGGGATGACCAGCCCCCTTATGTCGCGCTCGAGGAGTTCCCCCAGTATTACGTCGGGGGGACCCCATAGGGCGCTCCTGCCCTCGTCGAGAACGAGTATCGTGTCGGCAAAGCCCAGGGCCAGTTCCATGTCGTGGGTGATGTGGATTATCCCCTTGCCCAGTTCCTTCAGGTTGGAAAGCAGGCTGAGCAACTGCCTCCTTCCCGAGGAGTCGAGTCCGGCGGTAGGCTCATCCATGACCAGGTAGTCCGGGTCGGAGGAGAGCGTAGAAGCTATGGCGACCCTTCTTTTTTGCCCTCCCGAGAGCCGAAAGGGACTGGCTTCGTAAAGATCCTCGCCGATGCCCACCAGTTCGAGGGCTTCTTCGACGCTTTTCTTCACATCACCAACCTCGAGACCCCAGTTCCTGGGTCCGAAGGAAACTTCCTTGAAGACCGTCTCCTCGAAGAGTTGCTGCTCCGGGTACTGGAAAACGAGACCGACCTTCTGCCTGACCCGGCGGAGGGACTCCTCGCCATGGCGGACGGGTATGCCGTCGACGCTCACGGAGCCCTCCGTTGGCAGGAGGAGCCCGTTCAGGTGCTGGGCAAGGGTGGACTTGCCGCTCCCGGTATGTCCCACAATGGCCATCCATCTGCCCTTTTCAGCCCGGAAGGTGACGCCGTCCAGGGCCTTTGTCTCAAGAGGTGAGCCGGAGTGATAGACATGGACCAGGTCCCTCACGGCTATCGACATAGGGCCTCCACCATCTCTTCCATCCGGGGCGGGGTCTCCGTCCCAAAGAGCCCCTCATCGAGGAGTATCCGCCATACTCTTACAATCCCGGGGATCTCAAGACCCCATTTCACGAGGTCCTCACCGAGAAGGAAGAGCCCCAGCGGGGTCCCTTCCCACGCTATGCGGCCCTCTGAAAGCACTATGCAACGGTCGCAGCAGAGGATCTCCTCGAGCCGGTGAGTGATGGAGACGAGGGTCATCCCTCCGGAATGGAGGCTGGAGAGCACCACCATCAAGTCCTGCCTTCCCCTTGGGTCGAGCATGGTCGTCGCTTCATCCATGACCAGGCAGGATGATTTCTGGGCGATGGCTCCAGCCAGGGCCAGCCTTTGCTTCTGCCCCCCAGAAAGGGCGTAGACGGGCTTTCGGGCCATTTCCCCCAGGCCTGACACCTCCAGGGCCCATCTCACCCTTTCCCTGATCTTCTCGGAGGGAAGGCCCAGGTTCTCGGGGCCGAAGGCGACATCTTCCTCCACCACGGCCGCTATGAGCTGGTTCTCGGGGTTCTGGAACACCATCGACACCGCTCTTCGGGCCGAGTATTTGCCCTCTTCACTTTTTGTGTTGAGGCCATTGACAAAACAATCGCCCTGCGACGGTAGCAGCAGGGCGTTGATATGCTTCGCCAGGGTGGATTTTCCCGACCCGTTACTCCCAATTAGGGCGATCCATTCTCCGGCGCCTATCTCCAGGTCTATATCCGTGATGGCTGGAGTGTCAGTACCCTCGTAGGTGTAGGATACATGGGAAAACCGTACCAGGCAGTCGGCTGTCATGACCTCTAGACAAGCTCGATGACGGCCATGGGGGCCGCGTCGCCCTTGCGGTATCCGGTCCTGGTTATGCGGGTGTATCCCCCCTGCCTTTCGTTGTAGCGGCCGGCTATGTCGTTGAACAGCTTCTGCACGGCCTTGACATTCCCCATCCTGGAAGCGACGATCCTGCGGTTGTGAAGGTCGCCGATCTTCGCCTTCGTGATCATCCTCTCGGCGACCCGTCGCACTTCTTTGGCCTTGGTGACGGTGGTCTCCACGCGTTCATCCAGGAAAAGGACCGCCGTGAGATTTGAAAGCATGGCCATGCGATGGCTTCCATACCGCCCAAGCCTGCGTCGGTCAACGCGATGCCTCATCGGGTTTCATCCTCCTTCGACTTGTCCTCTGACGGGCGGTCATCCTCCGAGATTTGCAGCCCGAAGGCTTCCAACTTTTCTTCAATCTCCCTGAGGGATATCTTGCCCAAATTTCTTATCTTCAGCAGTTCCGCCCTGCTTCGGCTCATGAGGTCCCCAATGGTCTGGACACCCCCGCGAAGAAGGCAGTTTTCGCTCCTTATAGATAGCTCAAGGTCCTTTATGGACCTGGCGTAGACCCCGTCCACATCCTTGTCGCCTTTCTGATGGCCGTCCTCATCGGCATCTTCCGCCCCTTCGATTTCATCCTTGTCGAGCCCCTTGACGAAGAGGGAAAAGGACCTCTGCAGGATGGCCGCGGCGTCAATTACGGCCTTTTCAGGCATGATCGACCCATCGGTCCATACTTCAAGGATGAGCCTCTCGTAGTCGGTCCTCTGGCCGACCCTCTCGTCCTGGACCTCGTACTTTGCCCGGCGGACGGGAGAGAACACGGCATCCATGACAAGGGCATCCAGCGGAAGGTCCGCGGGCCTCTCCCTCTCGGAGGTGAGGTAACCGGTTCCCTGTTCGATGAAGAGATCCATCTCCAGTGAGGCGCCGCCTTCCAGGGTGCAAATGTACATGTCGGAGTCTACGAACTCGATATCACTGTCGGGCTGGATGTGGGCCGGCGTGACCTCGCAGGGACCCGTCGCCTCCAGCCTCAGGACCTTCGTCCCCTCGCTGTAGCTCTTCAGCGCCACGTTCTTTATGTTGAGCAGAAGTTCAATGACATCTTCTCTCATACCCGGGATGGTGCTGAACTCATGAAGGATCCCCTCGATCCTCACCGCCGTTATGGCCGCCCCACCGATGGAAGACAGCAGGACCCGCCTCAAAGCGTTGCCCAAGGTGACGCCATACCCCTTTTCAAGAGGGCTGACGACGATCCTTCCGTTTAGGGGGGTGCTTTCCTCTACTCGGATCTCGGGTTTTATATGTTCCATCATTTTCCCCCCAGTCATTTGCTATCGGGCATAGAACTCGACGACCAGTTGTTCCTTGACAGGGACCTCTATCTGTTCGCGGTTCGGGAGGGCCAGTATGCGGCCTTCCTGCCTTTCGGCATCGAACTGAAGCCATTCGGGAATCGTCCTGGAAGCCGCCACTTCGATGTTCTCCTTGATGAGGGTCTTATCCCGGCTCCTCTCGCCGATGGCTATAGTGTCCCCCGCCTTCACGAGGTAACTGGGGATATCCACCTTGCGACCATTCACGGTGACATGGCCGTGCCTCACGAACTGCCTCGCCTGGGGGCGGCTCACCCCTATGCCGAACCGGTAGACCACGTTATCGAGGCGCATCTCGAGCAGCCTGAGGAAGTTATGACCAGTCTGGCCGGCCATCTTGGAGGCCGAGGCGTAGAACCTCCTGAACTGGGACTCGTTGAGCCCGTAGAAGCGTCTCAGTTTTTGCTTCTCCCGCAAGCGGATACCGTATTCGCTGACCTTGACCCTCCGGCTCTGCCCATGCTGGCCCGGTTTGTAGTTCCTCTTGTTTATAGCGCACTTTTCCGTGTAACACCTGTCGCCCTTCAGAAATAGCTTCGTACCTTCGGCTCTGCAGAGGCGACAGACGGCACCTGTGTATCTGCTCATTACCCTTGTCCTCCTTGATCAGGCCACTAGACTCGCCGACGCTTGGGAGGCCGGCAACCGTTGTGGGGGATCGGGGTCTCGTCCTTGATGGCGTTCACCTGCAGACCCGCCCCCTGAAGGGACCGGATGGCCGATTCGCGACCGGGGCCAGGCCCTTTGACTACGACATCTATCTCTTGGACACCATGATCCTGGGCCTGCTTGGCGACCTGCTGGGCCGCCAACTGGGCCGCGAAGGGGGTGGATTTCCTCGCTCCCTTGAAACCCACATGTCCGCCAGAAGCCCAGGAGAGCAGGTTCCCCTGCTTGTCGGTGACACTGATTATGGTGTTGTTGAAGGTCGAATAGATATGGGCAACACCGTAACTGATATTCTTTTTTTCCTTTCTTTTGCCTCTACGTTGCGTTCTCTTCGCCACGCGAATACTCCCTCCCTTACCCTATGGGGGCGTCCCAAAAGTGATTACTTCTTGGCCGCGGATCTCTTCTTGCCCGCGACAGCTCTGCGGGGTCCCTTGCGGGTCCTCGCATTGGTCTTTGTCCTCTGCCCTCTCACGGGAAGGCCGAATTTGTGGCGCATGCCCCTGTAGCAGCCGATTTCGACGAGGCGCTTGATATTCATCGTGACCTCCCGTCGGAGGTCGCCCTCAACCCTGTAACTATCCTCTATCTCGGATCTGAGCTTTTGTGCTTCCTCTTCGGTGAGATCCTTCACCCTCGTGTCGGGGGAGATAGACGTCGCCTCGAGAATCTTTTTCGAGGAAGGCAACCCGATCCCGTAGATATAGGTCAGCGCCACCTCGATGCGTTTTTCCCTTGGAAGATCGACTCCTGCGATTCGTGCCATGGGATACTACCTCCTTGCTCCCTGTCTCTGTTTGTGCCTCGGGTTCTTGCTGCAGATGATCCTGACGACACCTTTTCTTTTGATAACCCTGCAGTGTTCGCAGATGGGTTTGATAGATGGTTTCACTTTCATCGGATTCCACGCTCCTCAACGCAGCTGAATTACTCGCAAAGTATAGAATACACGCGCGATTACACAAATCTTAAGTTTATTTATATCTATAC
Organism: Thermovirga sp.; assembly: GCA_012523215.1. Taxonomy (NCBI): domain Bacteria; kingdom Thermotogati; phylum Synergistota; class Synergistia; order Synergistales; family Thermovirgaceae; genus Thermovirga; species Thermovirga sp. Next base: position 569 of record JAAYIZ010000120.1, on the reverse strand, counting down.
ACGATCCTTCCCCGTGTCAAGTCATAGGGAGATATCTGGACCAGGACCCTATCTCCCGGCAATATCCTTATGAAATGCATCCGCATCTTGCCCGACACATGGCCCAGGATCTTGTGACCGTTTTCCAGTTCGACCCGGAACATGGCGTTGGGTAGAGGTTCTATTACCTTTCCCCTGACCTCGATCATGTCATCTTTTGGCATACGGCTCCTTCACCCTTCCTGTCCCACCTGGCGAGACATCTGCGCTCCGGTCAACGCCACCGGGGCGATCTCCGACCCCTGGGTCACTTTCATAATAACCCCTTAATCCCAAGGCGTGATCACCTCCGGGCCGTCTCCGGTGATGACGATGGTCTTCTCGAAATGGGCGGCATCGGAGCCATCGGCCGTTACCACGGTCCATCCGTCCTTCAGAGTCCTTACCGCCTCCTTTCCGGTCATGATCATCGGTTCGATGGCCAAGGACATTCCCTTTTTCAGGGTGATGCCCTTGCCGGGTGTGCCGTAATTCGGAATCTGCGGGGCCTCGTGAAGTTTTCGACCGATCCCGTGGCCGGCGTATTCCCT
>JAAYIZ010000119.1 GCA_012523215.1 Thermovirga sp. | reverse complement strand
TCCCGGGGTACAGCCCGGAACTGGTGGTAGAGATCCCCCCCTATCGACTGCCGGCTTTCAAGGGCATCGGCATGAAGCTATGGTTCAGGATAAAGGGTTTCCTCATCGAGGCCATCCCCATGGTCCTGGCCGGTGTCCTCGTGGCTAACCTCCTGTCCACCTCGGCTTTCATGGATGTCATCTCGGCCCTGCTCTCGCCGCTCTTCAGGGGCGTGCTGGGCCTCCCGCCGGAGACGGCGGGGCCGATACTGCTGGGCTTCCTGCGCAAGGACATAGCCGTGGGGATGCTCATCCCCATGAGGCTGCTCCCCAGCCAGATGGTGGTCGCCGTCGTGACCTTGGCCATGACCTTCCCCTGCATAGCCACCTTCATCGTTTTATGGAGGGAGCTGGGGGTTAGGGATATGCTCAAGACCATCGGGATAATGATCCTGGCGGCCCTGGCGGCCGGAGGGGCGCTGAACGCCCTCTTCGCCCTCGCCCCCTAGCCCCGCGCTCAAACCAGGGGAAAGGCGGCCCTGAACCCCCCCGAAAGTTCCTCGATGCTCCACGAGGTTTCAAAGACCTCGGCCAAGATCACATCGTCCACGGCCCCCGGCGACGGGGGCTCCAGCAGGAGGCCGTCCTTCAGAAAAAGAACCCTGTCGGCGAACCTCAGGGCGTAGTTTATGTCGTGCAGGGCCACCAGGATGCCCCTGCCTTCCTTTCGAAGTCCGTCCAGGAGACGAAATATGGCGATGGCGTGCCTGGGGTCGAGGGCACTGACGGGTTCGTCCAGGAGGAGCACCTTCGTGTCCTGGGCGAGGGCCCGGGCGATGGCCACCCGCTGGGCCTCGCCGCCCGAAAGGTCCGTGACGAGCCTCTCCCCGAAGGTGGAGAGGTCCACCGCCTCGAGGGACAGGGTGGCCACCCGGCGGTCCTCGGCCGTAAGCCTCGAAAACCTCCCCGCCGAGGGGAATCGCCCCATGAGCACCGTCTCCATGACGGTAAAGGGCGTCATGAAGCCCGTCTGCTGGGGCACCACGGCTATCCTCCTGGCCGCCTCCCTCCTGGCGAGGGAGTCCAGGTTTTCGCCTTCCACCAGTACCCTGCCGGCATCCCTCCTGCCGATGCCCGCCGCGGCCGCCAGGAGCGTGCTCTTCCCGCTCCCGTTGGGGCCGAGAAGGGCAACGATCTGACCGGGGGCGACCTCAAGGTCGATTCCCTTCAGGACCTCCCTGGAACCGAGGGCGACCCTGACGCCTTCGAGGGCCAGGAGACCAGTCATCTTCCCCTCCAAAGCAGAAAGCAGAATAAGGGTCCCCCTACAAGGGCGGTTATGACCCCCACCGGGAGTTCCCCCAGGGAGCGGGCCGCCGTATCAGCCAGGAGCAGAAGAAACGCTCCGCCCAGCACGGTCAGCGGCATGAGCCTGCGGTGGGCCGGGCCGACGACGATCCTCACCAGGTGCGGCACCACAAGGCCGACGAAGCCGATGACGCCGCTCATGGAAACCACCAGCGCCGTCGCCAGCGAACTGCCCAGGAGGAGGATGCCCGAGGTCTTCCTCTCGTCGACGCCCAGGGAAGCGGCGTCGGCGCCGGAGGAGAGGATGTCCAGGTCGCGGGCCCAGAAGAGGCCCAGGGCCAGGACCCCCATGGCTGAAACCGCCCCCCAGGCCACGTGGTTCCAGGCGGAGAGGGAGAAGCTGCCCAGGAGCCACAGGACGATCATGCCCACCTGCTCCCCCGCGAGGACCTCCATGAGGGTGATGACGGAGCCGAGGATGCTGCCGACGATGACACCGGCCAGGATGAGGCGGGTCGGCGAGGTTCCGCCGCGCCTTCCCCGCCCCAGGAGCCACACTAGCCAGAGGGCGGCGATGCTCCCGATGAAGGCGAAAACCGAGACGAAGGGAAGGCCCAGCGTTATGGCCGCTGAGGCTCCGAGGGCGGCGCCGGCGGCCACGCCCAGCGTATAGGGTTCGGCCAGGGGGTTGAGGAGGACGCCCTGGAAGATAACCCCGCTGCCGGCGAGGACGGCCCCGGCCGCGGCGGCGGCGAGAGCCCTTGGAAGGCGTATGGATAGGACGATGACCGACCTTGGATCCGAGGCGGGTATGCGCCCCGATATCACCCCCAGGACATCGCCCTTGGGTATGGGCACCTCGCCCACGGTGATGACCCAAAGCAGCGTGACGACCAGGAGGGACGAAAGGACGACAAGGGGAAGGGTGAGCCCACCCCGGGTGTTCATCGTCCGCCTTCCCGTGAACCCGGGGCTCCGCTTTCGATCTCGCCGCTGAGCCGCAAGGCCCGGTCCAGGACCCTTTCGGGAGCGAAGCCCGACTCTTCCGCCAGCAGCGCCGCGCCCGAAGCTCCCGCGCCATCGGGGACCTCCCCGAGGTCGACCACCTGGACCCCCAGGTCGAGGAGCGCGGAAAGGTCGCCGAAGGCGCCGGCAAGGTCCTTTTCAGTACGGACCGTGGTGGCGAGGCCGATCTTTCCCTTCTCGCCAAGATCCCTCAGCAGGGCCGACGCGGCGAGCATCTGGAGGCCCCCGGAAAGAAGGACTTCCGCGCCGCCCATGGCGCCAGCCGTCATGGCCGCGGCGATCACCAGGGCGGGATCGCCCAGCTCGGAGGCGGCCTTGAAGCCGTGGCCGATCAGGTCCCCGGGGCGTATCCCCAGCCTCGACGAGGCTTTCTCCCAGGG